>JAJFVF010000020.1 GCA_021371935.1 bacterium | reverse complement strand
GTTGCGCAGAGGCGCTTGTAAAATGAGTGCCATTGGGGCGTGCATGAGAAAATTGCTGGCAATCGCATATGGAGTACTAAAAACCGGCACCTCGTTTGAAGTGCCAGCGTAAAAAATTGACAGGCAAGACGGTATCTCGCTTCGCTCGGAATGACATGTGCGGTATGTACTCATGATTTCTGAGCAGTTACGCAATATCATTGCATGTGTTGGGTTGAACTTGTAAAGTGGGTAATCTCCTGCTAGAATTGTCCTCTGGGAGCGGCCATTTGCATTATTTGCGCCGCCAGGTAAGGTGGTTTTAATGATTTTCAAGTCCTATGATGAGATGCTTGAGGAACTGGAGCGTGAGATGCGTCGAGTATCTGATGATATGCTGTTGCAAATGTTTCGTATATCCAGCACATCCGGCGAGGTATGGTCGCCAAGAGTGGATGTGTATGAGACAGCCGATGCGGTCGTGGTAAAAGTATGCGCCGCGGGTCTTGAGCCTGGACAAATAGAGCTGTCGATCTCTGGGGATGGCAGGTTCTTAACGTTGAGGGGAGTCCGTGTGGAGTGTGACGATGACAAGAGTCAAAGGATCAGATATCACCAGCTTGAGATATATTACGGCCCGTTCGAGCGAATAATATCCCTGCCCGCTGAGGTCAAGTTTGATCGAAACAAGCTCACTGCCAATTACAAGGACGGGTTTTTGAAGGTTACACTGCCCAAACTGGAGCAATTGCAGCCTAAGCGGATAGAGATAGAGGATTAATTTTTGTCGTCTGTTATCAGTCGGCCGACCGCCGGCTGTTTAATATATCTGGAGGTTAGTTTTGGAGACTACAATACTGGAAGCCGATAACGTTTTGAGCCCAGAGGGCGAGGGCGTCGGCAGCCGTTCCATAGAAACACCTGAAGAGCTGAGTCTTCTTCCTATAAAGGATACTGTACTATTCCCGATGGTGGTGATGCCGCTCATCGTTTCACGCGAAAGTTCGATGAAGCTGGTTGATGACGCCGTCGTCAGCGATACACGCATGATCGCGCTCGCGACCCTGAAAGACCCGAATATTGAGGCGCCTCAGTTTTCGGATATCTATCCTGTGGGCGTTGTCGCTGCGATTCATACAATGCTGCGTCTTCCCGAGCACCAGCGCTTGATAGTGCAGGGTCTCAAGCGCATCAGAATGGTCGAGTGCATTCAGACTGAGCCATATATACGTGTCAAAGTCGAAGAGATGCCGGATGTCATCGACTGGGCTGATGAAGAAGAGGTCGAGATCGAAGCCCTTAAGCGCAATGTCGGCACTGCATTCCAGAAGGTTGTGACTCTATCGCCGAATCTTCCCGACGAACTGCAGGGTGTTGTGACCGCCATCACGAAGCCGGGTGTTCTGGCTGATACCATAGCACTGCACCTGCCGATAGAGATTTCCGAGAAACAGGAACTGCTGGAGACAGTCGGCACCCGTGAAAGGCTCCACAAGCTGCTCGCGATACTCATGCGCGAGGTCGAGGTGCTCGAACTTGGGAGCAAAATTCAGTCTGAAGTCCACTCCGAGATGGGCAAGATGCAGCGTGAATATTACCTGCGCGAGCAGATGAAGGCTATCCAAAAAGAGCTTGGCGAGAGTGATGAACGGACAGCCGAGGTAGAGGAACTGCGCAAGAAGATTACTGAGTCCAAGATGCCCGAGGAAGCCGAGAAAGAGGCTGCCAGGGAGCTCGACAGACTCAGCCACATGTCTCCTGCTGCGCCGGAGTATACGGTTGCCCGGACATACATCGACTGGCTAATCAGCCTGCCGTGGGAGACATATACGATCGACAACCTCGACATACCGATGGTCCACAAAACACTCAACGAAGACCACTATGGTCTGGACAAGGTCAAGGACAGGATACTCGAATATCTCTCCGTGCGAAAGTTCAAACAGGAAGGTGAAATGCGCCATCCTATCTTGTGCTTTGTCGGACCTCCCGGAGTCGGCAAGACTTCTCTCGGCAAGTCGATTGCGAGGTCACTGGGCAGGAAGTTTGTCCGTATGAGCCTTGGTGGAGTCCGTGATGAGGCAGAGATCAGGGGTCACCGCCGCACGTATGTAGGTGCGCTTCCAGGTCAGATCATTCAGTCGATCAAACGTGCGGAGTCTCATAACCCGGTCTTCATGCTCGACGAGATAGACAAGGTGGGGGCTGATTTCAGGGGTGATCCGTCCTCAGCGCTGCTTGAGGTGCTGGACCCCGAGCAGAATTCGACATTCCGGGACCATTATCTGGAGGTGACATTCGACCTCTCAAAGGTCATGTTTATAACGACGGCCAACGTGCTCGACACGATCCTGCCCCCACTGCGCGACAGGATGGAGATTCTGGAGATCGCGGGCTACACTGAAGAGGAGAAGCTTGAAATAGCCAAACGCCACTTGATTCCAAAGCAGCTCGACGAGCATGGCTTGACCAAGATCAAGCATATATCATTCACCAAAGACGGCATACTGGAGATTATTCGGGGCTATACGCGCGAGGCGGGCGTGAGGAATCTCGAAAGGCAGGTGGCCAGCATCTGCCGCAAGACTGCCCGCGAGTTTGCCGAGGGACGCGAAAAACCGGTGAAGGTGAACAGGACACAGGTTCATGCTTATCTGGGCTCACCGCGATATATTCATGAGGAACTAGCCGACCGCACGGATCAGCCGGGTGTTGCGGTAGGTCTTGCGTGGACACCCACCGGCGGCGATGTGCTCTTTGTCGAGGCAACGCGGATGGAAGGCGGCAAGAACCTCATTACCACCGGTCAGCTTGGCGACGTGATGAAAGAGTCGGCTCAAGCAGCATTAAGTTACGTGCGCAGCCATTCGGAAGAACTGGGCATTGCCAATGATTTTTACAAGGAATCCGACGTGCATCTGCATGTGCCTGCCGGAGCCATTCCAAAGGACGGTCCATCTGCCGGTGTCACGATGATTACGGCTCTTGCTTCACTGCTGAGTGGCAGAAAGGTCAAGCCACGCCTTGCGATGACAGGTGAGATCACTCTGCGCGGCAAAGTGCTGCCCATTGGCGGCCTAAAGGAAAAAGTGCTTGCGGCGAAGAGGGCAGGTGTCGAGACTGTGATCGTGCCGAAGGAGAACCGCAAGGATATAGAAGAGGACGTGCCTTCGGATGTCCGTGAGAGTATGAATATTATCTATGTTGACGATGTCTCTCAGGTTTTGGACGAGGCTTTGGAGCCTAAGAAGAAGCCGAGACACCGATAGTTGAAAATCGACCTCATATTTGCCACCGAGCTTGAATAAGCAGGGTTCACGCGCTGTAAGTGAATCCTGCTTATTTCTATGTACTGTGGATATTTGACAACTTCCCACGCATCAGTGCTGTGGTCTATCGCTCATACTCAGTCTACTTATCTGTTTTTGATTATCAAAGCCGACAACCATGTACATTTTACCTTTTTTAAACTTGCACTCGATATACACAGCATAAGTAAATCCGCGCTCATTTTGGTCTTTAGCATCCGTAACTTTATAACTTTTGAGCGGGCCAATCTTCTTTTCTAGCTCCGACCATCCCTGCCCCAGTTGTTGAGGATTGATCTGCTTTCTTTCATTGGAAGGAAAATCCCTCACGGCATTTTTATAATCACCTGAATTCAGAGAAGTGATAATATTAATGGCTTTATCCGTATAATTTTTTGCTTCATCGCGGTCATATGGCTTGCCTTCAAAGGTCACATAACTTATCTGCTTTTGCGGACCGAAGTCAACGACTGTGTGCAGCATGCCCTTTGCGAACCTGCATGTGATGCATACACTGTAAGCTATGTCCCGATCCTCATACTTACCTTCGGCATTTAAGATGTCACATTTTTTGAATGGACCCCAGATTTTTTCTATCTCCTGCCATTCATTGCCGAACTTCTGCGGGTCGATGTTTTTCTTTGCAGATGCGGCAAAATCTTTGACGGCACCATTACAGTCGCGTGCATCCAGTGATTTTATGACATTGAGCGCTTTTGCCGCATACATTTTGGCTTCGGGATCACCTGAGTCGCCGTGGTTGTAGCGATTGCTCTGGAAGACTACCAGCCAGACCGCAGCGATAAGCAAAAAGAATGCAGACGAGATGATTGCAATTCCCTTTTTCTTTGTCATTGATTTCTCCTGACATTTAGTGGGTCCCAGGCTCCGCTGCGCAGTTCGGTGATAACGGTCTCGTATTTCTGCCACAGGGCATGCTGGTCGCAGAACAACACGCATGTTCCGCCATTATGCATTCTGCCTGGCCGGTTTGCGCCTTCTCCGCCGTCTTCCCAACCGACCCAGTAGAAATCACCGTCGTCGATAGAGTCTCTGTCCTCATGAACAATAAGCCCGACTTTACTTGCCGAAACAGACATATTGCTTGCCGAACGATAATCGGCAATATTGTTCATGCTGTAGCTGAGCGGATAATGCATGGAGTCGGCTTGTGTGATTCTTGTTGCACATACGCCTTTATCGCTCGGGCAGAGGTAGACATCAGTATTCCTGACATATTGGAAAATTTGACCCAGCCTGGGGTCGCATTTATCGAACACATCGTATACTCCCGCCCAGTTGCCGGACGGATTGCCGTATCCGCCGGTTTCCAATCTGGCAATCGGGTAATGGTTCCATTCATCGGCGTACAGGGTCATGCCTTTTCCCAATTGGTGCAAGTTGCTCAGGCAGGCAGCCATTTTGCCTTTCTCCTTGGCTGCAAATACAACAGGCACCAGTATAGCCGCCAAAATCGCTATTATGCCTATCGCCACGAGCAGTTCAATGAGGGTAAAACCAGTTAGTTTTTTCATCATAGAATCTCCACCGTATCTCTTCTCTCGAAACAGCATGCATTCATATATATAGACGTAAGTGGTTGAGAATTGTTGAATTACATTTTGACAGGATGCGGGGCTGTATTCTTATTCCTTTAGCAGCGAGAGAACGTCTTCGTCTGTCAGATCAAGCCATGTTAGGTAGAAATCAGCCACGGCAAACGGGACAGCGTTACTGATCATCTCGAATACGCATTCATCGGCTGCCAGTTCGACCATGGCTGCTGCCGACCGCGAGGCTACAGGCGCTGCTGCGATAATTCTGGATGCCTCCTTAGCTCGGAGTGCTTTTATTGCTGCCAGCATGGTGTAGCCACTTGCCAGACCATCATCAATCACGATGACGGTTCTGTGCGAGATATTGGTCGGCAGCCTTGCGGTGGAGTAGAGTTTTGTCCTGCGAACGGCTTCAGCCTTTTGGTCCGCCAGAACGCTGTCTATGTCGTTTGTCGATAGGTGCAGGCCGTGCAGAATCCGTTTGTTGAACACCACGCACCCATCCGCCGTAATTGCGCCGAAGCCTGCCTCTGGGTTTGACGGTATAGGCAGTTTCCGTGCGACGAACACGTTCCATTCAAGCTGCAGCCGGCGTGCTGCCGCCGCCACGACAGGCACTCCGCCGCGTGGTATCGCGAGGAGCACCGCGCTTGTGTTGTGATATTCACCCAGTCTCTTCGCGAGCTTTCTGCCCGCGTCATTGCGGTCCTCGAACAGATCGTGCATGATATCAGCCCCTGCGTGAGCGTGCTTCGTCCAGCAATCTGATTACTTCTGTATCAGAGACCTGATCAAAGTCGTTATACCAGTAACCGACAGCCATAAACGGGAACGGCATCTTCAGGCAAATCAGTTCGTCAACGTATGGTTTAATCGCCTCGACCGAGTCGGGCGGTCCTACGGGTACGGCGAGTATAATCCTTGCCGCCTTAAGGTTTCGCGCGGCGAGTATTGCGGCGCGTGTCGTATATCCGGTCGCAATACCGTCATCGACAACTATAACTGTACGCCCCGCTATATTAGGCGGTTTGTTGGTTCCTCGGTATGCGATAAGCCTCCTGCCGACTTCGGAGAGCTGTTCTTTTACTTCGCGTTCGATATATTCATCGCTGACGCCTATCATTGCAATGGAGCGATCATCAAGCAGCCGCTCATGGTCGCCCCAACTAGCGACTGCTCCTATTGCCAGTTCCGGTTGGCCTGGCGCTCTTAGTTTGCGCGGCACGATCACGTCCAGTTCCCAATCGAGCGCACAAGCAACTTCATATGCGGTGACGACACCTCCGCGCGGTATGGCGAGCACGATACAGTCCGTGCCTCGAAGGTGTTCCAATGCGTCAGCCAGAGCTTGACCAGCCTGCTTTCTGTTTTCAAACGGTTCGATCAATGCACTCACCCCACTATCGTTTACCCTCAATACTTACCGCATTATGCGCTTCCCGCATAATACCGGATAACTTGCCTGCTTGCAATGAATGACGTATAATCTGCACGACGACTTGGGCGAAACTCGGTTTCTGGAAAGGAGCAATAATATGGGTTGCCGAGTTTTAGTTGTCTGTGAGGCCGATGCAGCATCAAGTATTCGGTCTATAATTGAAAAGGCGGGGCACGAAGTGGTCGGCATAGCCGAAGGCTGCGAAGATGCAATTGAACTTGCGAGTCAGATGCATCCAGATGTGTCGCTGGTCGACATGGAAAGTCCTTCCGTCAGCGGGATCGATACCACTCACCGCTTGATCGAGCTTGGAGTCGAGGCTGTAATGATTATGTCGACTCAAGTGGACAAGGAATGGATAGAAAGCGCGGCTTTGGCGGGAGCGTGCACATACGTGCGCAAGCCTGTGGACCAGGAAAGCCTGTGTGCCAACATCGAGCTTGTCTGTGCCAGGGCTTCTGTGCTTGCTGCTTTACGCAAAGAGGCAGAGGATGTCATGGTCGCGTTGGAGACCAGAAAACTCTCCGAGCGCGCCAAGCATATACTTATGTCAAGGCTCTCACTAAACGAAGAGGATGCTTTTACCTACCTCAGACACAAATGCCGCAATCAGAATAAAACAATGCGTCAGGCAGCCGATGAGATCATTATTGCGGATGAAGCATTCTTGCGTGCAATTGAGAATGAGCCGCCAAAAAAGGGTTAGCCCGCATTATTCACGAGAAACGTGAATAATGCTCTCGGAGTCCCGTATTATGCGCTTTACGCATAATACGGGTTAGTGGTTTTATGAGGTATAGGCAGCGGACAGCATCCTATAGCCGCTGCCTACGTTGTGTGCGCATCAAGTTAGTTCTATACTGTTCATAGTTCGCTGCAGATACTCTTTGTACCTCTCAGGTGAATCCGCAAGCGCTGCGTCGACTGTTCTAGGATAACTGATCTTGCCGCAGACCGGACAGTAATACGACGTAACTCCATGCGTTCCGGGGACGATCTTTGCGAAATCCCTGCATTTCGGGTTTTCGCAGCTAACCACGTCAATTAAAGCGATTAGCATGGCAATCAACTCCTCATGTGTGTTTTTCCTTGAGCCGTATCGTTTGCCGACTGTATGTGCTACCAGTTTTATAAAATGGGGTGGGGCGGATTGTTGACTTCCATCTTTTGCGGGACTAGAATTTGATCTGTAAAATTCTTTTTGCAGGGGGCTGCCGTGTCCAGAATATCGCGCGTTCTGATATGTATTAGTGCATTGGTCTTCTTATGCGTCTGTGTTGTATGCCATGCGGACAGTAAGTCTGAAGCTCAGAAACATTTCAACAATGCCTTGAAGCTCCAGCAGTCGGGTAAGCTGGATAAGGCGCTGGCCGAATATCGTATCGTGCTGAAACTGGCTCCTAACTCAGCTCCCGCGCTAAATAATATGGGCGTTATCTATATTCAGCAGAATAAGTGGGGCAATGCCCAGTCTGCGTTCGAGCGTGTATTGGCCAAAGAGCCGAAAAACGAATTTGCTCTGGAGCGGTTGACCAGTGTGCTCATTGAGCGTAATAAAAATAAAGAAGCGCTCAAATATGCACGAAAAATGATTGGCCAAAAGCCCAAAGATGCGCATGCCAGATATCTTTTTGGAGTAGTGAACCTAAAGCTGGGCAAATATGAGCCTGCAGTCGATGCTCTGCGTTCTAGCCTGCATGTCGATCCCAAAAATGAGGCTGCGATGTTTAATCTGGGCTATGCTTATATGAAGCTCAAGAAGTATGGCGATGCTCTGGGTACCATGGAGCGCCTTGCGGTGATAGACCCGAAGAATGCCCAAGCGAAAACTATAGCGGCTTATTCGGCGGAGCAGATTGGCGACAAGGAAAAGGCCATCGAGCTTTATGAAAGCGCATCAAAGCTGCCTGAGACGAAGGTCTCTGCCCTATTGTCGCTTGCACGATTATACGGCACATCCGGCAAAGAAGCCAAGGCGACAGATGTGCTTGAGCGTGTGCTCAAAGCGGATAAGAACAACTATCAAGCCAATTTTGACCTTGGGACGCTCTACTATACCAAAGGAAAATACAAGGAAGCGGAAGAGAAGTTTCAGGCAGCTGTCAAGTCACAACCTTCAAGTATCGCTGCAAATATAAGGCTCGCTCTGACCCAGGTGAATCTGAATAAGTCCGACAAGGCTATGAAAGCTGCGGCTGCGGCGCTGAGTGCCGGTCCGAAAGACGAGCGGGCGCTGGAAGTATACGCCTATGTGCAGGAGATAAACAAACAGTTTGACGGTGCAATCAAAACCTGCCGCAAATGGGAGAAATTCCACCCGAAAGACTCTGTACCCAATGTAAGAATGGCGAATATATATGTCTTCCAGGGCAAAAAGAGCGAGGCCTATGCTGAATATGAGAAGGCCTTAAAAAAAGTTCCAAGTGATCTGACGATAATAAACAGCTATGCCGACCTGCTTGCACGCAGTGGAGCCAATGACAAAGCGTATGCGCAGTATCAGTCTGCGCTTAAGATCAAGCCTAACGATTCCGACACGATGGTCAAAGCTGCAGGCTGCCTCCGCAATCAAAACAAGACCGATGATGCTATAGCTCTCCTGCAAAAGGCTATAGATGCCGACCCGAAGAACGAGAACCCATATAATGCTCTTGCCGACCTTTATCAGTCCAAGAAACAGCCGGACAAGGCAATCGAGCAATATAAGAAGATACTGGAGTTTTCGCCGAAGTCGGTCAGTGTGCTCAGCTCTATTGCGCGCATATATGACACTCAGAAAGACTATGAGTCCGAGATTGCCGTCTATAGGCAGCTTGCGGATATAGATGCAAACTATAAAAACCGTATTCCAGGTCTATATGAGAAATGGGGCAAGATAGATGATGCCATAGCCGAGGCAAAAAAACTGGTAGAGTCAGATACACAAAGCCTTGAGCAGCGTGTCACACTTGCTCAGCTTCTTGAGAAGAAAGACGACAATAAAGCTGCTCTTGAGCAATATGCTGAAATTGCCAAGTCCGATAATGCGGGCTACAAAGCGTATGCATATGGGCAGATGGGCAAGCTCCAGGAGCAGTTGGGCGATACGGATGCCGCGATAGCCTCCTATAAGAGCGCCATAGATATAAAGCCTTCTGCCACTTCGTCACTGGACGCATTGGCCAAGATTTATGAAGCGCGACAGAAGACTGATGAGTATCTGAATTACTTGAAATCGATTGTCACATCCGGCAAGGACAACGCCCCTTACGGCTACTATATGAGCGCGCTCAAGAAAGCCGGCAGGGCCGATGAGGCGATCAAGACGCTATCCGAGCTTGAGGTCAAGAGTTCGGACAATACCAAGCTGACGATGGTGCTCGGATCAGCCTATGCCGAATCGAACCAGAATGACAAGGCCATCGAAGAGTATAAAAAGGTCCTGGCCAAGAAATCGGATGATCCCACTGCCAATCGCAAGCTTGGCGACCTCTATAAGGCCATGGGACGTGATCGGGATGCCATCGACTGTTATGCCGCAGCCGTCAAGAGCATACCTTTTGACCGTGAGTTGGTGCTCAATCTGGCCGGTCTCCAGGAAAAGACAGGCAAATCGTTAGACGCAGTGAAAACTTATAAAGACTATCTCAAGTTCGATCCTGCGAACCAGGAGATCAAGTCCAAGGTTAAGGCATTGGAATCAGGCAAACCTTGAGATTTAGTATTTTATAATTTATATTGAGTATTGTCTTAAAGGCCGGTCGGTTCATCTTCCTGTGTGAGCAGACCGGCTCAGCTTCTCTGTACTTCCGACAAGCCCCTACACGTTTCCCAAATCCAAAATAATCACCACCAAATATCCAGTCAAAACACGCAGCATTACCAGGATTCCAGGCTTTTGCTTCACGGAACAACGCAATAGCAGGCCGACAGCCTTCGCGGCCTGCCAGCCAAAGTTTTGTGGGGAACAAGCCAATGCGACGCATACTATTTGCAGCCATATTGTGTTTGCTGGCGCTGCCGGTGCAGGTGTTTTCAGTGGGTTTGCCTCCTGGAACGACGATTGAACTGCAGGCGACCGGTCAGTACACCGATGCTTACGACGAAGATCAGATTGCGACTCCTGCGACGCTGACACTTACGGTAGTGCAGGTTGCAGGCGCATCCATAGAATGGAGTCCGTCTCCAGATACGTCCACGCCGGGTGAATACATGTATTTTCCGATGAGGATAATCAACACCGGCAACTATAGTGACAGCTTTGCCCTTACGTCTGTTTCAGAAAACGGCTGGAGCACGGCAATTATATATGACGATGACAACGACGGCGTCCATGACAGCGATGAGGATTGGGAGATTACCAATACGTCTTCTGTAAGCTCTCTAGTTGCCGATGCGTATTGTCCCTGTTTTTTGAGGGTCTCCATCCCCGAGGATGCCACACAATCTGACAAGGTAACTGTGACTGCGATATCGGACTATAATGCAGCGCAGGGCACGGCGAGTGCGGAGATCAATATCCCCGAGCCGAATATGAGGTCCACAAGGATTACGGCTTCCGCCAGCCCCGATTCGCCTTATGTCGGCCAGGATGTAACCATCTCGGGCGCACTGCAGCCGGCCATGTCTCGGGAGCTTACAGTATATATAGACTCTCCCGACGATACAAGCGCCACTTCCACTGTGACCACCGGCGATGACGGCTCCTTTACGAGTACATTCAACGCCGCCAAGGTAGGCACATACCAGGTTCTTATATCGTTCGACGGAGATGAAAGTTATATAGCGAGCGACTATTCGATGAGCGTTGTGGCTCAGGATAAAGTGACAAGCTCGATAGAACTTACCTGTGATCCTTCCGCCCCGACGTTGGGTGAGAGTGTCACCATAACAGGTATGCTCTCGCCTGTGGTCGAGGGTGCGGCTATTGTCCTTACATGCACTGTGCCAAATGGCAGTTCAACACAGCATAATCTGGCCACCTCTGCCAACGGCACATTTACATGGAATACGACGATCGATGAGGTAGGGACTTGGTATTTCAGGGCTGCCTTTGCAGGTGATGAGACGTGTACATCCACCACGAAACAGCTTGCGGTAGTGGCGACGGATGCTGCTTCCGAACATACGATTACCATTGATTCCGGTCCTTCACTGGATCAGTCAGAGGTGGTTCCTGGTTCATCGGTTCAGTGTTCAGTCAGTGCGACCGACTCGCTCGACTCTGCCATAACCTACCATTGGTCGGACGGCGATGCCGGCGGCACGTTTATGTCCAGCGCTGACGACCAAAATCCCATATACACTGCTCCCACGAACGATTCGGGCGAGGATGTAGCAGTTACGCTGACCTGCACGGCCACCAGTACGAGCGATGACCAGATAAGCGCTTCCAAGTCAACGCAGCTGACCGTAAGTTCAACTGACTCGACACCGCCGGAGGTTGCATCAGTGACACCTGCATCCGGTGCGGAAGCGGTGTCAGCAGGCACGAATATAGTGATAACGTTCAGCGAGGCTATGGAACCTGAATCGACTGAGGCGGCCTTTAGTATTGCGCCTGCTGTGGGCTCGATAGGTTATACATGGAGCGCGGATGCGAAGACTCTGACTATCACCCATGCCGATTTCTCACTTGATAGTGATTACACTTGTTCGATTGCTTCCAGTGCTCTGGATGCAAACGGTAATGCGATGGCTGAACAATACACCTGGGCGTTTAGCACTGTGACGGCAGCATCGTTCGATCCGGCACAAATGACGGTTGAGGTATACAGGGAGTTCACCACTCCTCACATAGTGCTCAATGATGCGCAGGCGACAACATATACAGCTCTGATACACGTGCCCGAGAATATCGAAGTCAGTGATTCGATGTCGGGCGGGAGCCTGGCTTGTGTGGAGGCGGGCGATGATGTCTCTTCACTGACCAGCAGTTGGGATACCACCAGCCGGATCATAACCATCAACGTCGAGGTATCGAACCCGTCCACACCGGCTGAGATAGTGAAGTCCATCAGCCTGACGGCTCCCAGCGAGAGTGGTTCCGCTCAAATCAGCATAAACGGCTGCAGCGCTCTGGATATTACGATCGAGCCGCCGCTTCCGGGTGATTTCAACAGTGACCACGTCGTCAACATCACCGACGCCGCAGATTTTGTGCAGGAATGGGTTCGCTGGCATTCGACAACAAGTCCGGTTTGGGATGATTCGACTGACGGCCCATTCGACCTTGCACCGTGCACCGACGGAACTTGGCCTAACTGGACCGCCGAGGGCGACGGATGCATAGATATTCAGGATGCCGCGGCATTTATAGACTGCTGGGTAGGCTCGCATACATCCAGTGAGGTTTCGTCTGCGAATTATGTTCCGGCGCATTCTTGCCGGTATAGCGCCTTGAGTTCAGACAGTTCAGACGAGATATATGTTGTGGTGGATAGCGCCACCGGTGGAATGTTCGAGACTTCCGTTGGCATACCTGATGGAAGAGGTTTTAGTCCTGTGATGGACGGCAGCGGAAACCTGAAAAACGTTGTTCGCGGTGCCGGCTCAGGCGCGGTGTTCTTCAGTGAATATGATAAGTCCACACGAACCGTTCATATTACGGGCAGTGTAACAGGGGCGTTTCCATATCTGGTTGCAATTATAAAGATTAAATAATTGATGACTGAGCGATGTCCCTCCTTGTATATGCGTGGGGTCGATCTGACCCCACGCTTTTTTTGAATATTGGCCAAATTGCCTATGGCGGCCTGTCCATAGCGATTTCACCTGCCGATATTATATAATGATTCAGTTTTTGCAATACCGTAATGGGAGGAAACAATTCGCAATGAGACCACTTTGCTTTATAAAGGCATTTGCGCTTGCCGCATTTGCAATCGCACTGCTTTCTGTTGCAGTTGCTGCTGCGGTGCCTCAGGTCACTTTCAACCCCTCCAGCCTGACTGTTACAGCAGGTGAGGACGCCGCGACGCCGCCCATCGTCATCCAGAACGCTGCCGGCATTACTTCGGCGACGTTGTATGTCACTGTCCCGGACGATGTCACAGTTGACACTGCACCTTCAGGAAGCGGACTGGCATGCGTCACCCAGGGTTCGAGTGTCGCGGGGTTGTTTTTTGCCGAATGGAATTCATCCACTCGCACAATTTCAATCACATGCTATGTCAGCAGTGCCGACACACTGGAAATAGTCAGCTCGATTGCTTTCACTGCGCCATCGACTGTAACGACGGAGGAGTTCGGTTTGAGCGGCACTGTCACCGGCGGGTCAGGAACTCCGACATTCACGCCGCTGACGATTTTGCCGGTGCACACGGTATCATTTACCAGCGAGCCAGCCGTCAGTGATTCGACGATCGACTCCGGCGGTTCGACCACATGCTCCGCGACAGCGGTGGATTCACGCGGGCACAGTGTGTCCTATGTGTGGTCTGATGGCGGCAAAGGCGGTTCATTTTCGCCGAGCGCTGCCAGTCAGAATCCCACCTACACGGCTCCTTCCAACACTACTGGTTCAAATATGAGCATAACTCTAACCTGCACGGCTTCTTGTCCGCAGGACACTTCGGTCAATGACAGCGGACATGTTGTCATCACTGTGTCTACAAAGCTCGCAGGCGATGTCGACAAGGATGGTGACGTGGACAAAACGGATGCGGATCTCGTTCTGCAATATCTTTTCGGGGACATCGCGAAGACAGCTGAGATGGATGCGAATTCGGACGGTTCTGTCACCATTGCCGATGCGCAGTGGATTCTCGCGCACCAGCAGTCAGGGAGCTAGAGAGGAATATGATGAAAACAGCGACATTATTATCAGTGGTTCTTGCCCTGGCGGTGATATTAGCCGGATGCGGTGGCGGCGGTGGTGGTTCCACGTCTACAACCACTCTTGGTCTGACAGTGACCGAGCCGACTCTTACTGACAAGACAGGGCAGACCATCAGCGTGCCTGTAACGATTACCGGCACAGGTACCGTAAAGACGGCGAGCTTCGAGTTGCATTTCAACAGCGGCATATTTGAGCCTGTTTCGGGTGTCACCGTTGGCGGCACTTCGATAGCGGTGGCGGGTACGTCCAGCACGGTGGCGGCTCGTTACAAATGGATCGATTCTCAGACAGTGAAGGTCTTGTATGCCTCATCTGCGGGCGTGGCTTCAGGGAGTGTGTTGGTAAATGTTCCTCTGAAGGTGAAAGCCGAGACCGAAAGTGCGCTTACGGTGCAGAACACATTGCTCAATAAATAATACCTTGGAGAGAGTTCGGTTATCTGGAAATTTACGCTGATTTAGGTTCAATGTGAGCTTTTTTCTTCCAATGACGGGTATGCCGGGAGGGCGAGGCTCCTGCCGAGCCTTATTTATTCCTGCTAAACCGAACAGTATCCATACCTTGTGCTTCGGGTGAAATTCTGGTAATATAAATTAGTAAGCAATAGCAACTTCGGGCGGCCGAGTGCAGCTAAGTATATGCCTCGGCCGCTTTTGTCGCGTTTGCCAGCCCGGATCATGCGGCGAGCGCATAATCCGGATCTCCGAGAGCGTTATTCACGTTCCTCGTGAATAACGCGGGCTAAGGGTAAATGAGCACACTGGAAAAGACAATTCAGGTCCGCGAGAATATACGCAATATAGCAATCATAGCACACGTCGATCATGGCAAGACCACCCTGGTCGATGAACTGCTCAAACAGAGCGGAATATTTCGCGCCAATCAGGTAGTGGCCGAGCGAGTGATGGACTCTAATGACCTGGAACGTGAGAAGGGCATCACGATCCTGTCTAAGGTAACTGCGGTCCACTACAACGGCGTCAAGATAAACATCGTAGACACTCCGGGCCACAGCGACTTCGGCGGCGAGGTCGAGCGAATACTGCGATCCGTCGACGGCGTGCTGCTGCTTGTGGATGCATGCGAAGGCCCTATGCCTCAGACTCGGTTCGTGCTCAAAAAAGCCCTGGAGCAAAAGCTCAAACCAATAGTTGTAATCAACAAGATAGACCGTCCCGGAGCAAGGCCGTTCGAGGTGGTCGATGAGGTACTGGACCTGTTCATCGACCTGGGCTGCGATGAGAGCCAGCTCGAGTTTCCATATCTGTTTGCCTCAGGTGTCGAGGGATATGCCGTGCTCGATCCTACCAACGACCCAAAAGATATCGATCCGCTGTTCAATATGATTTTAGAGCATGTCCCGCCGCCTGTGGTCGAGATGGACAAACCGTTTCAGCTTCAGGTCACCAACCTGGACTATGACGATCATCTTGGCCGAATGTTCGGCGGCAAGATATTGCGTGGAAAGGTGCATCGAGGCGAGACTGTCGCCATCATCAAACGCGACGGCACTCAAGACACATTTCAGATCACCCGTATGTTCATCTATGAGGGCTTGAAGCGCTGGGACGTTGACGAGGTCTCGGCTGGCGAGATAGTGCTGCTGGCGGGATACCCCGAGGTGGAGGTCGGCGAGACCATTGCCGACGCGGAGAACCCCGAGCCTTTGGAGCTGATACGTATTGACGAGCCGACTGTTTCGATGGAGTTCATCGTAAACAATGGACCATGGTCCGGCAGGAGCGGCAAGCTGGTCACCATGCGCAATATTTCCAACCGGCTCCACCGTGAGATCAAGACCAATATCAGTCTGCGGGTCGAAGATACCGATCGTCCCGATGCATTAATAGTATCCGGGCGCGGCGAGCTTCAGCTTGCGATATTGCTTGAGACCATGCGCCGCGAGGGCTATGAAGTCTGTGTCAGTAAACCCCGAGCCATCACAAAAAAGATCAACGGTGTAATGTGTGAACCGATAGAAGAGGTTACGATAGACATTCATGATGAGTTCGTCGGCACGATCATTGAGGAACTGGCCAAGCGCAAAGGCGAGATGGTCTCCATGGACAAAGACGAAGCGGGTATGAACCGCCTGATATTCGATGTTCCCACTCGCGGCTTGATCGGTTTTAGGACGGACTTTCTGACTTGGACCAAAGGACTGGGCATAATGTCTCGTCTGTTCAAGGAATATGGACCATATCGCGGTGAGATTTCCGGTCGCAGCCGTGGAAGCCTCATATCCAAGGAGACCGGACGCGCCACTGCCTATTCGATAGCCCCGCTTCAGGAGCGCTCGACACTGTTCGTCTCGCCCGGCGATGAGGTGTATGAGGGGCAGGTGGTCGGCGAGAATTCGCGTTCGGACGACATGGTGGTAAACGTCACAAAGGCCAAGCATGCGACAAACATGCGCTCATCGACTGAAGACGCCACGGTTTTGATAACTCCTGCACGCAAGTTCATGCTCGAGCAGGCTCTATCGTGGATAGGTGACGATGAGCTGTTGGAAGTGACCCCTGACGAGATCAGGTTCCGCAAGCGCATATTGAGCGACCTGAACAGGACCCTGGCCGCACGCAAAAACAGATAGACAGGCTATGGACGGTGAGCGTCTCCAACACCGGCAAGGTAGCCCCAATAATACTCCGGTTTGCTGTTAACTATCTTCGGCTGATAGCTTTTTACGTGGCCGTCAAAGAAGAGGTAGTCAAGTACAGTGCCACTAAGGTGTACACCTGCTTTGGCTAAGCGGATACCTGTCGAACAGTCCCAGCCTCCAAAATCGTTCCAGGCATCAACACCATCTCCATAGTAGTTCTCGTGGCGCTGCCATTCGGAGAGCAGGATGTAGTGAGATGATCCACTATTCATCTCTCCCTGGGTCCATGTGCCGCCGTTATTAACTGACCCCCCATAAAGCACAACATCCCACGTCAATTGATCGTTCATGACATAGCTGCGAGGCAGGGGTTTACCGTTTATCCACGAAACTGACGGTCGAGCGGCCTTGTCGGATGGACAGCAGAAGATATTGGTATTCCTTACATATTTGTAAATGGCAGCATCCCAGGTGACAACTTGTGTATGTTGTGGCGGGGTTGTGGGGTCGTTTGGGCACCTCGTGCGCGCACTCGCAGGATAGCGGCCGTTATACTCGTCCACATATATATTGAATGCCGAGCCGATCTGCTTCAGATTTGAGCAGCATGCTGTTACTCTGGCTTTTTCTTTGGCTCCGGCCAGTACGGGGAAAAGTATTGCTGCCAAGATTGCAATTATCGCAATCACGACCAACAGTTCAATTAAAGTAAACCCTCGCTTCATAACAAAACCTTCCTGTGCACTATTTTGCCCGCCCGCAGTGCATATAACAAGTGACCTGCAAGACCAATTATGTTTGCTGGTGTTTTTATTGCACCTATATCGAACTTATATACACATTATGGCATCTTTTTCCTACTTGTCAATGGGTGATTTTCTGGGAGACTTTTTACGCAGGAATTTACCCCGCGTCGTGTTAAGACGCATTATATGGCGGATTGGGATAACAATATATCCGAGATCATCTCCAAACCTGGCTTAGCAATGGTTGTCGGCGGGGTTGATGTCGGCAAGACGAGCTTTTGCCTGCAGCTTTGCAAGGCTGGCTATGAGGCAGGTCTGCCTACGGCGGTGGTCGATGCGGACGTAGGTCAGTCAGAAGTCGGCGCCCCCGGCACTATAGGCATGGCAGTAGTCGATAGAAACATCAATTCACTTTCAGACCTTCGGGCAAAGCGGCTGTATTTCGTCGGCAACACGAGCCCGGTCGGTCATATGCTCGAAAGCGTGGTCGGTACGAAGAAGATGGTCGATGCTGCGATAAAGCAGGGAGCCAGACTTGTGGTGGTCGACACGACTGGACTGGTCGACGGAGCACTCGGCCGCAGACTCAAAACCTATAAGACCGACCTTGTCCGCCCTGACTATCTTATCGGAATCGAAAAACGCCATGAGATAGACCATCTGCTGCTTCCATTCACGAAAGTGAGTTCTATAAAGGTGTGCAGGCTCACCTCATCCGATCAGGCCAGGCGCAAACCGATTGAGTTTCGTACGGCGCGCCGCCAGTTGAGCTTTTACAAGCACTTTCATGATGCGCCCGGCCATATCATACATATGAATGATGTCTGCTTATGGAACACATTGCTTTCGACCGGCAGGCCGGTGAAATGGCAATATATCAAGTCAGCCGAGCAGTCCCTCAAGTGCCGGGTTTTGCATGCGGAAATCACGGACAGGGGCATATTTATCGTATCGGAGAAGCAGTGCAGGGCTGATGGCCGCAGAGCGCTTGAGGAACTTTTCAAAACGAGCAATATTACAATCGCGGCGGGCGAGTCGCTTCAGAACCTGCTAGTTGGCCTTGCCGATGAGAATGCCAATACGCTCGGTGTCGGGCTGATTCAGTCAATAGACTTCAAACAGCGATTTATATTCGTTCTTTCGCCTCTTAAGAGCATATCGCCTGTCAAGGTGGTGCAGATGGGTTCCATACGTGTGAGTCGTGACGGCAGGGAGCTTGGAGTATTGAAACAGGGAGACATATGATAACTTTATATCTGGTCAGACACGGCGAGACCGTGCACAATCTCGAGGGCAGGATCCAGGGTCATGCCGACTCGCCTTTGACTCCACTCGGCGTAAAACAGGCTGAAGCAGCGGCGGCTCGATTAGCCTCTGAAAAGTTAGATGCCATATATTCCAGCGACCTGGGTCGCGCCGTTGCCACTGCTGAGATCATATCTGCACCGCATAGCCTGTCTGTTCAGACCACTGAGCTGATCCGAGAAGCATGCTTTGATAAAGTTCAAGGTTTGACTCAGAAAGAATTCAAACAGCAGTATCCGGAAGACTATCGCAGATGGCGTGAAGATTCGGTGCATTACCGTCCGCCGGGAGCCGAAACTCTGGAAAGCCTGATATCCCGCTGCGGCGAGTTCCTGCAAATGATATCGGAAAAACATAAAGATGGTGAGCGCCTGCTTGCAGTGGTGCATGGCGGTTCTCTTCGAGGCCTCATATGCGCTGCTTGCAGTCTGGAACCAACGTTTTTTCGATGCCTGCGTATGTCCAATGCCGGTATTTCTATACTTGATCTGGGTGATCGTCCTGCTTTATCGCTCTTTAACGATACGTGTCACCTGCGCAAAATCAGAGTCACAGAAGAAGACGCTGACAACTCTTGAAACAATATGCAAACCGGTATGTGATGCTGGAACAAGCAGGTTTATTTGGTCGTCCAAAAATGGGTAAATGGAGGCGCTGGTGCAGGTTAGCTAAACCTCATGGAGCCTCAAATAGAATCTCCAATGTATTGACAACGGCACTGCCGCTGCGATATATTGGGTTTGGTTTATACGGTTGAAGTAAAGCATCAAATTATTGCCGGCTCATCAGAGTCGGCCTTGCGAAGGAAAGAGAAGCCACCTCCTCACTGAATTTGGTGAGGTTGTTTATTCATGGGTGGCGACAAAGGAGAACTAATATACTATGGGAACGTGCCGCAGGAGTAAGTCGCGCTTCTTCACATTATCTCTTCTTATCAGTGGTTTGCTAATGATTGCCGCAAGCGGCTTATGGGCACAGGTTGGTGTCACCATTACTGCGCCAAGCACTCAGGTGATAGGCCAGCCGGGTGTAAACATGCCGGTAACGTTCTATATAACACTCACCACCACCGGTGAGGGAGTGATAAGCATTAAGGATGCCAGCAAAATTATTCTATATTGCAGTCCTGATACGGATATATATGCCACTCCTTTTCCATTGGGGGACAAATGCGACAGCGGCAATGGCAACCTTACATTAGTCTCTGTTTCAGGCAATGTAATTACCTATACTGTATATCCTGCCAAGGATTGCCAGCTTAGTCTGTATATCGGCGCAGGTGCATTTACGACTTCCGATGATGAGCCACTGACAAATGAGGAGGATGTGGCTGGTCCTGTTGTCACGTACATTGATGCGCCGCGCACTAAAATTACTCCCATATCAAGCGATCCGACAAATGACCCGAATGTATTCTTCCACATAGAGTTCAGCAAGGCAGTAAGTGGTTTTTCCGGCAGCGATATTGAGTTTGAGTCGGTAAGCAATGCGGGGGCCGCAGGCGGCACAAAAACGGCTGTTTTGACTGAGGATGATGGATATTCAGGAGAGGTATTTACCGTCGGCGTAAGCGGAATGACCTACCCCGGCCGTGTCAGGATTTATGTGCCGCAAGACAGTGCGACCTCGGACGACCAGGGTGTAGGAAACTGGTCAGCAAGTCAGTGTGCATGCACTGTCAACTCAGTCGTATATGATGATGTTGCGCCATCTGGCTTGGCGTTAACTCGGCCGGATGCAGGTGATGGTATTAGTGTGGTGTCTGATAATTCTGCCACATACACCACTGCCAGACCCATTATAGACATTGCAGGTAATGTTACTGATGACACAAGCGTCGCCCGAGTAACCTGGTCAAATGACCGCGGCGGCAGCGGTACATGTACGGGCACAACATCTTGGGCTAAAAACGGCATTTATCTTGAGCCGGGCACAAATGTAATTACAATTACCGCTTATGATACTGCGGGCAATTCGGTTTCATATACGCTCAGTGTTGGTTGTACCAATAGATACTGGAATGACGTGGCCGATGACGGTGGGTCATATGGTGTGACGGCAACGCTAGGTTTGGCGAGTTCTCTCAAGCTGGACCCGGACAGTGGTTATCCAAAAGTCAGCTACTACGACAGCACAAATGGCGACCTGAAGTATGCGGCTTGGGACGGCACTCAATGGCAGGTGCAGACTCTGGACGGCAGCGCTTCAAATGTAGGTTCCTATACATCGCTTGCGCTTGATTCCGATGGGAACCCACATATAGCTTACTATGATGTCACCAATACTGACCTTAAGTATATCTACTTAAGGAATGGTGTATGGAAATCCGGTATAGTTGACGGATCATCAGGGGCCAGTGACAGAGTGGGCACGTATTGTTCCCTTGCTCTGGATATCAATGGCAGACCCCGAATAGCCTATTACGACGAGACCAATCATGACCTTCTTTACGCCCAGGGCAGTGCTGTGAACGACCCGACGTGGACAATACAGACTGTCGATTCGGTCGGTGATGTGGGCAAATACTGCTCGCTGGCACTGGACTCTGCCGGTAAGCCGCGTATCAGTTATTATGATACGACCAATACAGCTTTGAAATATGCCGAAGGCACCTTGGCCACAAGCCCTTCATTTACTATCACAACTGTCGAAAGTGCAAACGATGTTGGCCAGTACAGCTCTCTGGCACTGGATTCCGGCGGCTTTCCGCGTATTGCATATTATGATGTCACGAACGGTGACCTAAGATATGCCCAAGGCAGCGCAGCTGTAAGTCCGACTTGGACAATAGGAACAGTAGACACAACAAACAGCGTGGGGACGTATTGTTCACTTGTCCTGGATTCAGATGATAAGCCTGTTATCGGTTACTATGACTCCATTGACGGCAACCTCAAGATAGCAGAGGGTGACAGCAGTGAGGGTCCGGCTTGGTCAGTATCAATTTTGGATGATGGCCAGGCGGAGGCGGAGACAGACACCAACGATGTCGGACGATATGTGTCTCTGGTATTGGACGAAAATGACAATCCTCACTTGAGCTATCAGGATGTGACGAACAATTCTCTGAAATACAGATATTGTATCGGCAATGATACGTCCGGTTATCCACCGAGCTGTACAGTTACAGCCCCGGCGAGTCCGGCAATTTCAATACCGTTGACATTCACTGTTGCTTTTTCTGAGGATGTAGATGGTTTTGCATCCACTGATGTAGACATCGACAACGGCTATATTTCAGGCTTTATTGAGACGACACCGAACAGTGTCTATCGGGTTGAGGTTACTCCATACGCAAGCGGCACGGTGAGCTGTTATGTCCCTGGTGATGCGGCAAATTCAACTTCCACTGGTTTTGGTAATCTTCCATCAAATACTGCCAGTGCGAGTTTTGTGGATGAAGTGCCGAGTGTAGTTGTCAGTGATGCAATTGGACAGTCTGACCCCACATCGTCGTTGCCGATCCACTTCGCGATAATATTCAGCGAGCCGGTATATGGCCTTACAGCTGATGACATAGAGATCAGCGGGACTGCGGGCGCCACCGACACTGTCCTCGACGGCGGTGGTTCCTATTATGACCTGGTTATCAGGTCAGCGGCAGGCAAGGGCAGCATTACTGTCTCTGTTCCTGCAAATGTCGCCACAAATGCTGCGGGCAGTGGTAATACCGCATCTGCAAGCGATTCTATCTGGTATGATGGATCAGCTCCTGAGTGTACGATAAACCAGGCTGGTTCTCAGGACGATCCAACTACCGACGGGACGATCAACTATACAGCCGTATTTACAGAGCCGGTTATTGGCTTTGCAGGTTCTTACACTGCATCTGACATCTCACGTGTGCTTGTAATAGCTGGCAACGCCGGTTTTTCGTCCAAACAGGCCGTAATAACACCTATCGGCACAGCCGATTCATATGGTCATTACAGCAATTACAATGTGGCCGTGAGGGGGATGTCAAGCAGCGGCACGGTAAGAGTCTCTATTCCTGAGGGAGCCGCCTGGGATTGTAATCCGTCGGGTGTCGGTATCAATACCAATGAGGAATCTACAAGCACTGACAACGTTGTTCAATATTACTATTCCGGTGACACTGCTCCCTCGGTGCTTGTAAACCAGGCTACTTGGCAAAGTGACCCTACAGAGAACACCACAATTCATTTCACTGCTGTGTTTTCAGAGATTGTAACAGGCTTTACGGATAGCGATGTAGTGTTGGACGGCACGGCTGGTGCGACGACTGCCTCGGTCACATCGACGAGTGGTGGAACTACATATGACATAGCCGTAAGTGGAATGATCAAGTCGGGCACTGTCATAGTCACCATACCGATTGGTGTGGCGCAAGATGCTGACGGTAATGGCAATAAGCCTTCTGAGAGCACAGACAATACTGTGCAATACTATATGCCGCTGACTGTCAGTGTGGCGCCTGGGGCATCTCAATCGGATCCAGCGACAACGCTGCCTATAGTCTTCACTGCTACATTCAGTAAGGTGGTGTCTCCGACTGACTTTACATCATCAGATATAGAGGTCAGCGGGACGGCATTTGAGGATGGCACAACACCAACCGTGACGGTATCTAATGCAGACTCGACTTACAAGGTGTATACGATATCGGTGAGCAACATACATAAGTCGGGTACAGTGACGGTCAGGATACCTGGAGATGTCGTCACTGTGGACGGGTTCGGCAACTCGGCCTCCGGAACTGCCAGTGTCCAGTATGACGCTCCCGCTCCTACAGTCGAGGTAAACCAGGCTGAAGGTCAAGCTGATCCGACCAATGGTTCCGTCATTCACTTCACTGCAGTGTTCAGTGACACGGTCACCGGGTTCAGCAGCAGCGGCGTCACAGTATCCGGTGCGGGCGCAGACACAGTAACAATTACCGGGTCCGGCACAACATATGACATTGCGGTCAGCGGAATGGACGAATTTGGTGTGGTTGAAGTAAACGTCAACGCAGGTGCTGCATACAATGCAGATAACATAAGCAATGCGGCGTCAACCAGCACGGATAATGAAGTAACTTATGATAATGTAAGCCCGAGTGTAGTTGTTGCGCGTGCCACAACACAGTCGACGACTGTATATGATGTTTCCGCAGTCAACTTCAAGGTTACTTTCAGCGAGGCAGTTTCAGGATTCGCAAGCTCGGATGTTGTGATAAGCGGCACAGCGTGTGCGTCGACCGCGACGATTACCGGCAGTGGTGCGGTATACAACGTCGCTGTAAGCGGAATGACGACTGACGGCACGGTGACGATGAGTATTCCTGCGAATGTGGTCACCGACTTTGCCGGCAACAGCAATACCGCGTCGACTACTGATACAACATATGCTCCATTAGTCACATATTACAGCACGCCTGCCGTGACTATAAACCAGGCATCTTATCAAGATGACCCGGTGCAGGCATGCCCGATATACTTCACCGCGGTATTCAACGAACCGGTTACGGATTTCGATGATACCTCAGATCTGTATATTGTAAAATCGGACCCGACGACTCTGACTGGGACCGCGGTCCCAACGTTCACTGAAACCGGACCGGCCAATAATGTCGGCAAGTACAGTTTCTTGACTGTCGATCCATCAGACAACTTGCATGTTAGTTATTTCGATTCGACAGCCAATACGCTCAAGTATGCCACCGGCAATGCCGCAAACTCACGGTGGTCTACCGGCATCGCCGATGCGGGCGGCTGGGCCGCGTGTACTTCGCTGGCAGTAAATGGTTTAGGTTATCCAAGAATAAGCTATTACGATATGGTTGATAGCGATCTGAAATATGCAATCTGGAACGGTTCGAGATGGGACAGCCAGACTGTTGATGAGGCAGGTGATGTTGGGCAGTATACGTCGCTGAAACTCAGTTCTACAGGTGTCCCGTATATCAGCTACTATGATGCAACAAATACCAGACTGAAGTATGCGTATTATAAGAACAGCGTTTGGCATTGCTCTGTTGTGGATGGCGGTGCTGATGCGGACGATAATGTCGGTATTCACAGCTCCTTAGCCCTCGATGCAAGCGGCAGACCGCGTATAGCTTATTATGACCTGGAAAACGGCGACCTGCTTTATGCCGAGGGAAGCGCTGCCGAGAATCCAACATGGACTATTAAGACAGTCGATTTTAGCAGCTATGTCGGCGCATATGTATCCCTTGCGCTGGATTCGGCCGGCAAGCCCAGGATCAGTTATTATGACGAGTGGAATGGCAACCTGAAATACGCCGAAGGCGATGCTGCGACCAATCCTACATTTACGGTAATGACCGTAGATGACGGCAAAGACGGTGACGACGACTACGATGTAGGTCAGTTCAGTTCATTGAAGCTGGATTCGAATGGTCTTCCTCGAATAAGCTATTATGATGCGACCGACAATGTCCTGAAATACGCTCAAGGCAATGCAGCATCCTCTCCTATCACATGGACCATAATCACCGCCGACGATGGTGACCCGGCTGATGCTGAGGATCCTGGGGATGATGTTGGTATGTATAGTTCTTTGATACTTGACTCTTCTGATATTCCTATCATCAGCTATTATGACGCAACCAATGGCAACCTGAAGTATGCGTATGGTGACGCAGCGATTGCAACTTCATTTACCGATGCGACAATGACAGATGGCACGACGTATGAGATTGCTGTAAACGGCTTGGTAGGCGAGGGAACTGTCACAGCGGCGGTTCCTGCGGATGTTGCGGCTGACAGCGCCGGGATCAAGAACAAAGCTTCAACCAGCACGGACAATCATGTTCATCTGGATAATCAACCTCCGGCTGTGGAAATCAGTCTTGCCAATGGTCAGTCCGGCACGACCAATGTAAGCCCAATCAACTTCGTTGTAACATTCAACGAGACAGTAATTGGGTTTGACGCCGATAAAGTGACAGTTACCGGCACCGGCACGGGCGGTACAGCGGCTATAGAAAAGATTGTGACCCCGATCGCAGCGGGCATTCAATATAATGTTTCCGTGAGCGGTATGGTTGAAGGAACGGTGAAACTTGGAGTCGGAGCCGGAGTGGTAGTTGACACTGCGGGCAATGCAAATACGGCGTCCACAACAGAAGAGGCAGGTGTAACGGACACAGTTCTTTACGACACGACCTCACCGATTGCTACTATAGATTTGGCTGATGGACAGGATGATCCAACGATGGTTCTGCCGATCAATTTCAAGGTGACCTTGTCTGAAGCCGTTACGAGCTTTACAGAAGACAACGTTGATATTTCCGATAGCACGGTCGGCGACAACCTGAGTGTCGAGGTCAGCGCAATTGATGCCCTGTCATACTCAGTCACGGTCGATGATGCTTCTCATTCGGGCAGTGTAATAATCAATATCCCAGTGGGGTCGCTTCAGGATGCTGCGGGTAATTATAACGTTAACGCCGCAGACGAAGCGAATATCATTGACAACGAAGTAGTCTACGATGACCAGACGAACCCGACTGTTACAATAACCAAGGCTGATGGCCAGGCTGACATAGTCAATACGCAGCCGGTCAGGTTCGAGGTTGTTTTCAGCGAGCCGGTTACCGGTTTTGGTGACAGTGCTGATGATGTTATGATATCCGGCACAGCCGGCGGAACAAAAACAGCCATAGTAACGGGCAGTTCGGCGACGTATACAGTATCCGTTTACGGTATGACATCGACGGGGACTGTTCAGATAGACATTCCCGAGGGTGCTGCTGCTGACCTTAGTGGATTTAATGACAGCGAGGCCTCCGACGGCGGCGATAATGTGGTCACATATGATATTGCCTCACCGACGGTGACGATGGAACCAGCCATAGGCCAGGATAATCCTACTGATGTCAGCCCAGTCCACTTTAGGGTCTTATTCTCTGAGGCGGTGTCAGGCTTTACTTCATCCGATGTGACTGTCAGTGGTACTGCGAACCCGACAACGGCTGTTGTTACTCCTGGCGACGGTTCACTAAACAGCATATATGACGTTGTGGTTTCGGGGATGACAAGTTCTGGATTTGTGGCGATATCAATTCCCGCGGGCGCTGCCTATGATGAGGCAGGCAATGCGAGTCTGGACGGTTTTCTCCTTGACCAGATATCGTATAACTGGCCGGGACCATCAGTTACAATAACAAAGTTCGACGATCAGGCAGACCCGACAAACATGTCAACAATATACTTCACTGTTGTATTCAGCACTGAAGTAACTGGTTTTGAAGGCAGCGATGTGACGCTCGACGGTTCGGCTGATCCGACAAATGCTGAAGTTACCAGCATCGATGGTGCGATATACACAGTAGCTGTGAGCGGCATGAGCAGCTCAGGTGATGTGACAATATCGATTCCGATGGATTCTGCATATGACCTGGACGGCAATGGAAACGTCGCATCGGGTGAATGCACTGTAGAGTATGATATGGATGTCCCATCTGTTATTCTGAGCAGGGCCCCCGGTCAGGAAGATAGCACCAGGACTATTCCAATCAGCTTTAAGGCAGTATTTAGCGAGCCTATTTCAGGGTTTACGAAGTCAGATGTAAAACTAACAGGTACTGCCGGCGGCACGAAGAGTATTACAGTGTTGGAGGCAGATCCACTTGATAAGACTACATATACCATTACTGTAAGTGGGCTGACATCGGCGGGCACCGTAATAGCGCAGATACCTGCGGGTGTCGTCAGTGATGAAGCGGGTAATCTAAACACGGTTTCATCATCCGTGACAGTCACATATGCCTGGCAGCCTCTGACTGCAACTCTCAGCCTTGCCGAAGGCCAGGCTGACCCTACCAAAGATTCTCCGATCAATTTGGTGGTTGTTTTCAGCGAAGCTGTCACTGACTTTGTGACCGGTGACATAACACTCGGCGGAACTGCTGCGGCTACACAGGCTGTTATAACCAACACCGGTGACAACAAGACATATTCGGTTGCCATAAGTGGAATGAGCAAGACCGGAGAAGTGATTGCTTATGTTGAGGCAGATGAAGCGCACAATGATTACGGAGATGGTAATCTTGTAACAGGCACAGTGAGCGTCGATTTCGACGGTGTGGCTCCGACAGTTGCGATCACATCGCCGACGACAGATACCCAATGCACAAGAAACGTCAATACGGTTTCGATTGCAGGGACTGCATCGGATGACAGCGGCATTGCTAATGTGAAATGGTCGAATTCAAAGGGGAGCAATGGTGAGTGCAGCGGAACCACGTCCTGGAGCACTGGCGACATCACTATTACAAGTGATGGTGATGACAGCTACAGCGAAACGATAACTATAACAGTGACGGATACGGCGGGTAATAAAGCGACTGACTCACTTATTGTAAACGTGCTTGAGAGGACTCCAAGTGATGATATATGGACTGATATAGCGATGGTATCTCTACCGATCATCCCTGATGAGACTGATCCAAAGATGGCAGTTGGTTTCTATTCAAATAGCTGGGCGATGTATGACACTCTGGCCAATGAGTATGTAATGTATCCCGATGAGCAGACATACTTTGATCCCGCCAATGAAACGCCGGGACGTGGGTTCTGGGTGCGATTCGGCAGTACGCGCATAACGCCCACAGGAATGATTCCATCACAGGAAAGTGATGCGACAATCCACTTATACGCCGGCTGGAATATAATCGGCAATCCGTTTGTGTCGAATGTAACCTGGGATCCTGATGCCATAAAGGTAAGTTACTCAGGGCACACGTACAGCCTTAGCGAGGCTGATGACCTTGTCGGAAATTATGCCTGGGGATGGGATCCTGAAGCGGGTAGCTACTATCTGGTATACGATAAAACTGAAGTGTCTGATGCGGTCGGTGTATTAGCGCCATGGCAGGCATTCTGGGTCAAGGCCGAGGCAGAATGTGATCTCGTCTTGCCTGCGCCTTAATTAGCTGGGAGATTCAAATATAATGAAGTTTCTAAAAGCAAATACTGCAATGCTGGCAATTGTATGCATTGGTATAGTATTGGTTTCCGGATGCGGCGGCGGCGGCGGTGGATCATCGAAGGAGGATACTGCTGCGCCTGTCATCACGAATGTGAATGCGGACACATCCTCGCTTACATTTAAGGGAGGCAATGTGACAATCACTGCTAATGTTACGGATGATTCCACAATTGCTTCTGTGATTGCAGTCACGAGTAAAAAGACAAGCGGCGAACTGGTATCTCAAGAGCCAATGACACTAAGCAGTGGCAGCACATATCGGGCAGTTGTGACGGCTCCAGCCAATACGACTTCGTCCGCGTTGACCTGTACGGTTGTCGTATATGCATCAGATTCGTTGGGTTATCAGTCTCATACACAGACTTCGTTTAATGTACCTGTGGCGGGTGACAGTCCTCCTTCCGATCCGTTTTAGAAGAGAGTATAGCTGATAAGCCGCACAAAATCCGTAAGTGCGGCTTATTTTTTATCCAGTGTCTGAAGGGCTTTTCATCAAGAATGGTCTATAATATATAGTATAGAAGTCTGGCGATGGTTGCATTTATTCAGTCGAAGAATGTATTATATTGTGTAGCAATAGATGAAGTATGCAGTCCAGGGGAGTATGATCAATGCGAATTGAGGTTTCCGAGCCAGAGTCGGTAGTACTGGTTCCTTCTACACCCGAGCACCCGCATAATGGTGAAGCAGATATGATTCACCTAAAGAATGGTGATTTATTATTGGCGTACGGGCAGTGGTGCGGCAAGGATGATCTTGATGAGGCCGAAATAAGGTATATTACGTCATCTGACGGCGGTAGAACATGGGACAATGACAGTGTGCTTTTGCCGAACGAGGGCAATATAGCAACATATTCTGTTTCTCTGCTGCGTATGCAAAACGATGAGATATTGATGTCTTATGGTGTCAGGGAATCTCTCGAAGATCGA
The DNA here is from genome assembly GCA_021371935.1 of bacterium. Lineage (NCBI taxonomy): Bacteria > bacterium. The sequence continues at coordinate 3,914 of JAJFVF010000020.1, read as the reverse complement.
ACAGTTTACTTCCGAAAATCCTCAGACGAGTGCAAGACTTGGAGTCCTCGAGTCAAACTGGAGGTTCCGCCTGCATGGTATTCCGGTTATACTGGGATCAGCAACAATAGACTAATCCAACTCAGGAGTGGACGTATTCTTGCGGCTGCGTGGGCTGGATGGGCAAACGATAAAACGATAATAGGTTTTACAGCCTATTCCGACGATTTCGGCCAAACATGGCGCAAAAGCGATGATGTTGATATAAGAACAATCGACCCGTCAAGCAGCTATGGTGCGGATGATCCGGCAGTTGTGGAACTCAAAGATGGGCGAGTGATGATGTTAGTCAGCACCGAGTTGGGGTGTCTGGCAAAAAGCTATTCAAAAGACCAGGGTAAGACTTGGACTCGTCCAGTTCGTGTTCGGGAACTTGTTGCGCCAAAAACACCTGCTACCATTGCTCGAATCCCTGCCACAGGTGATCTCCTGCTGGTTTGGAACTACAACACGACAGAGTGTTATCCGCTGAACTCAATGATATCCAAAGATGATGGTAAGACCTGGAGTAACTTACGTGTTATAGATGACAGCAACAATTCCTCCTATGTCAGTATAACACCAGTAGACGACAGGATATTATTGACATATTGGTCCTACGATTCTACCGGCACAAGCCTCATTCTAAAGTCCTTCGATTATCGATGGTTCTACCAAAAGAACAGATAAGCACATAAAAAAGTGTTATATATTTGCCAATAATCTCCTGTAGTGCCTCTATGAAAATTTTGTCTGCTCAAATATGGTCGGCAGAACTATCAAACGCGCTATTTCAAATCATAAATGCCGTTCGTAGATGATTATTGAAAAATAAATTAGCACACAAACGCACTTTTCCATTGACAAATATAGATGAGCATGGTAAAACTACAATTAGTCATTGAGTCGGAATGATTAATGATTTCTGAGTCCTTGACGAGTGGCCGGTAAGAAAGAGTGCGAGGAGCCACCTCTGAATTCAGGGGTGGCGGCTCGCCACAAAAAGTGCTGAGAACCTCAAAGAAGGTTCCTGCGCTTACAAAGGACGAGGTGGGAATAAGATATGAGGCCGGATAATAATTCCCTTTTTCGTCTTTCACACTGTGCACGCAGTGAAAGTTCGTGCGTCAGACTAACTCCACAAGGAGTGACATCTTAGAAAGGAGATTGCAAGATAATGCATAAAGCAAGATGGATTACTTTGTTGGCCATGGTCTGTATCTGTGTGTTGTCAGTCACGGCATACGCGCAGTTACCAACAAACTGGCCAAAATCCGGGCGTGACTACTACAACAGCAGCAGAAGCCCGGCTACCTCGATTGCAAAGCCCGCACCGAGTTGGCGTCATACCATTGAGGTGGTGCAGGGCGAGATTCCCTCATATGAGGGTGTCAAAATCGGTTCTGATGGAAACATATATGTTCAGTGGGACGATTATTTCGGCCTGGGTAAGTATTCTTCAGCCACAGGCAGCGAGATTTGGCAGGCTACCGGTTGGACGTCCAACGATAACCATGGGTGGTATAACGGTCCGACAATCTGGAGCGATGGCACCACTGAGATGATCCTCACCTGGATGGGCGGTGAAGATGATGATGGCGCCCCCATTCCAACATATTCCAACTGCCATGCAACATTAGGTGCGACGAATACGAGCACCGGTGTCTTTATTTGGGAATCCGAAGCCCTTAATGATCCGAGCACCGGCCATTCGTCGCTGGGTGGATATCGTGGTTATGGTACCAATTCTTCCGCGGCTGTTGGTCCCGATGGCACCATATATCTGGGCAATATGCTGTATTCGTTTTATGGCCCCTATGGACCTCTGAAGGCGGTTGACCCGTCAGATGGCACGGTCAATTGGACTTTCAATACATACGGCGTGGGTCGAAGCCTCGGCTCCTGTGCCGTCAAGCAGATAAGTTATGGCGGCGGATTGAAAAACGTCATATACAATTCTGGTGGCGTATATTATGAAGAGTGTGCTCCTGGCGAGTACATGAACGATATATTTGCACTGCGTGATGATGGCACAAGCGCAACCCTACTCTGGACAGCCGATTACTCGAACAGCGGATTCTTCACATCAGGCCCGGTGCTTTCAGGTGATGGAGCAACGCTCTATGTGGCAGGCCGTGATGGTTGGGCATGGCATAGCGAAAACACAAATGTCATTTATGCCTATCCGGACACTCTGTTTGCATATGATGCCGACGCTGGAACAAAGAAGTGGTCTATAAAGACCGGTGGCACACATGCAGTATCTCCTGCGCTTGGTGCCGACGGCACGATTTATGTTGTCGGCGGTCACTTTAGAACAGGCGCAAAGAGTGATGTGCCTCCGATCGCGACTCCAGGCAAGGTTATTGCTGTTACAGATAACGGCACTTCCGCCACGATCAAGTGGACATATGAACTTCCTGACGATGTCGATTCCGACACCTCGGCCATAGCGGCAGTCAGTACGACACCGACTGTTCTGTATGTGGCGACAGGTAATGGCAGACTCTTCTGTATTCAGGATCAGACTACCTACGGCAAGCTTCTTTGGACTTGGCAGGCAACTGATCTCAAATTCTGCTGCTGGAGCAGTGTAGGCTACGTGCCGCCGACTCCGGCTGTGGCTGATGATGGCACAGTGTATGTTGCCTTCAACGATCAGCTCTTCAAGTTCCCGGCTGGTTTCAATCCCAGCAGTCCTGAGGGCATAAGTGGAACAGTCGAGGATGCCGACGGCAATCCTATTGCAGACGCCTGGGTATCCGCATCGACATCACAAAAGCCTCTTGCCGACAACTCGAGCAGGATATGGACAAAGACAAACCCTGACGGCTCCTATCAGATATCGCCAGATACTGCCGGAACCTATTATGTTGCGGCAAGCGCGGTCGGTTATGAAGGCAGCGCCGATCAGACAGCTACCATCAGTGCGTTCACAGACAAGGTCACCAAGAACTTCACGCTTGCCAAAGCCAAGTTCAACTGGGCACTGGCATCAAGTGTATCCAGCACGGATGTAAACAGCAGTTATCCGGTTGTCAACCTTGTTGACGGAGCTGCTACTGGTAATGGTGCAACTCGGTTTGCCTCAACAGGATCGGCTCCTGTTATCACATTTGATCTCGGACAGGAGAGAACGATTAGTGAGGCTGTAATCTATTCCTGGTGGATGTGTCCGAGCAGCTACTCGCTGGAGTACAGCACGGATAACTCGAACTGGACTAGTGTCTACTCTACATCGAGCGGTAACGGCGGATTCCCGATTGATTGGTATGCTGCCGATCCTACGATCTCCGGTCCTCCGTATGCGGCTGTAAACGTCAACCCCGGTGGACAGAAGACTGCTGTGAACGTTATCAAGTTCCCGTCTGTGAGTGCACAGTATTGGAGAGTAGGCGTTTCATCAGTTGACATAGGCGCTGTGGGTACTAAAACTTATTGCAGCGCATCCTATGTCTCCCTCTGGGAAGTCGAGCTTCGCGACCCGTCTAAGGAAGCTCTTGATCCTACGGTTGCCGGTGCAAAGACTGGCGAGGACGGCGATCCTGTCAAGATCGAAAGTGCGGTAGTCACAGCCGTTGCAGGCGGCGGCGTACCGACAGACACGATCTTTGTCGAAGAAGCCAATCGCACAGCCGGCATCAAGGTCACAATGAGTGGCATGCCGTCAGTCAACTTTGGCGACAAAGTTACTGTTACTGGTAAGATCAACAGCACCGGTGATGGTGAGAGATATATAGCAGCGACATCTGTTGCTCGCTTGACGACCACTTCCGAGCCTGACGGTCCTGCTATTGCAGAGCTCAGTATGAACAACAAGGCCGCTGGTGACAGTGTATCCCAGGGTCTGTTCATCAAGACATGGGGCAAGGTCTCTGGTTCCGCCAGTGGCAGCT
>JAJFVF010000018.1 GCA_021371935.1 bacterium | reverse complement strand
GTCATACAAGGTAGAGGAAACCATCTCGCTAACGTGCTCAAGGCACTCGAATCTGCTCGTCTACTCTACCAGGTGGATCATAGCGTCCTATTATCCACCATTATCTGACAGGCAAGGCAATAATACAAGAAATCTGCTTTTACAACGTCGGGTTCAAAGCAGATTCCTCACATTCGTTCGGAATGACAGAATTGAACAGTTCTTTCGTTTGGCAATTTGCTGTTATAAATCAGAAAGCCCGCGGTATTTCTAAAGACGACCACGGGCTTATTCGCATTATATCACAGTTTTAAGAAGTCAAGTTCCAGGCTCTCCACCCTCCACTCTCGACTCTCCACTAGTTAGCCACAATATTTACCAGCTTGCCTTTAACCACAATCACCTTACGCACAGTCTTGCACTCAAGCCCGGCCTTTATCTTCTCGCTTGCCATAGCAGCGGACTGCATAGCAGCCTCGTCTGAGTCGGCGGGCATGGTAATCTTGTCCTTCACCTTGCCGTTTATCTGAGCCACTATCTCGATCTCGTCAGCCTTCGCGACCTCAGGGTCATAACCCGGCCATCTTATATTGAGAGTGAACCCCTGCTTGCCAAGGCTCTCCCACAGCTCATCGGATATATGCGGAGTCATAGGAGAAAGCAGCAGCACGAGCATCTCGACTGCCTCGCTCATCACTGCAGACTTGCCGTCCGAGCCCAGGGCGCTCGCAAACGAACTCATCTCATTTGTCATCTCCATGAGAGCAGCAACTGCAGTGTTGAAAGCGAACTTTTCTATATCCTCGCCCACCTTGCGGATAGTCTGATGAACCTTGCGCCGCAGTGCCTTCGCCTTTGGGTCGGACGCTGCTTCATCGGCAGCTTTGGAAGCCCAGTCCGGCTCATAGCGCTCGGCATAGTCGTTGACCAGCCTCCACACACGTCCCATAAACCGGTACGCTCCGTTCATTCCGTCTTCATTCCACTGCACTGCATCCTCGAACGGTGCGACAAAGAGTTCATATGTCCTCAAGGAGTCTGCGCCAAATTTCTCAGCCATTGCGTCCGGGGTAATCACGTTTCGCTTGGACTTGGACATCTTAACGAACTTCCAGATAATCTTGTCCGGGTCCAGCTTTGCAGCTTCCTCGGGGAAGAGTGGTATCAGATCATGGTCCTGCTCCTCATCTTCCTCGGTTTCGATAACATCGCCGACCTCCATAGTCCTGTGAGGGGTAGACACCAGCACCATTCCCTGGTTCATCAGCTTATGGAACGGTTCCACAAACGGGATAAGCCCGGCATCATGGAGCACTTTTGTCCAGAACCGCGCATACAGCAGGTGCATGACGGCATGTTCCGCGCCGCCAACATACAGATCCACCGGCAGCCAGTATGCCGCAAGGTCCTTATCGAATGCAGCCGTATCCAGGTGCGGGCTTACATATCTCAAGAAATACCAGCTCGAACACGCGAACCCGCCCATTGTATCCGTTTCGCGCTTAGCCGGAGCGCCGCATAGTGGGCATGTGACATCCACCCATTCGGGTATATTGGCCAGGGGTGATTCACCCGATCCGCTTGGGACGTAATTCTCGACATCCGGCAGCACCACAGGCAGTTGATCTTCGGGCACGGGGACCTCGCCGCAGTTGTCGCAGTGTATGATCGGGATAGGCGCCCCCCAATATCTCTGGCGGGAAATTAACCAGTCGCGCAGTTTATAGTTGACCGCATGCTTGCCTCTGCCTGTGTCTTCCAGCCATTGGGTAACCTTCTGCTTCGCTACTGCCCCCGGTGTGCCGGAAAACGGACCGGAGTTGATCATGTTGCCGTATGCGGCATGGAAGAGTACGTCGCGATACCACTCGTTTCGATAGAGCATCTCCATCACTGTGCGTATATTCTCCAACGATGGCGAGCGCTTTCGCAGCATTCTCATGATCCTGACGCCGGTTTCCGTCGAGTCATACGGCATGATGCCATGATTTGCAAAAACAAAAGCCCATACAGAGCCGACTACCTCTATCCAACCCTCGGTGTTTTGCAGGTGGTCACGAGCTATATCAAGATAAGTCTGTGCCTGCTTATCGCCATGCGTCGTGACATAGTAAAACCCTTCACTCAGCTCAAAGTCTATACCGGCCTTTTTCATAGCCTCATCAAATCCCGGTTCGACGATATCTTCAAAAACTTTGCTCTTTGACATGCCGTCGGTGCGGTCGATTACGGGTATGATTGGGATTCCGAATTTCAGAGCAAACTCGAAGTCGCGCTCGTCATGTGCAGGGACAGCCATAATAGCGCCGGTTCCATAGCCCATCATTACATAATCCGCAATCCAGATAGGCACGCTATCTCCGTTCACCGGGTTGATGGCAAATGCGCCGGTGAACACGCCTGTCTTTTCCTTTTCGGTCGACTGTCTCTCGATTGCGCTCTGTCTCTGAGCCATCTTGCGATACTCACTGACAGCTTCTTTCTGATCGGGAGATGTGAGCTTGTCGACCAACGGATGCTCAGGTGCAAGGACCATAAAAGTGGCCCCCCAGAGGGTGTCAGGGCGAGTGGTGTAGATTATGATCTCATCGCCCTTTTCGGACTCGAAGCGAACCTCTGCGCCCTCACTGCGGCCAATCCAGTTCTTCTGCATCAGCTTGATCGACTCGGGCCAGTCTATCGTGTCCAGATCATCGATGAGCCTATCGGCGTATTCGGTTATCTTAAAGAACCACTGCGGCAGGTCTTTCTTTTCTATAAATGAGTCGCACCTCCAGCACTTGCCGTCCTTGACCTCTTCATTTGCAAGCACGGTTTTGCACGATGGGCACCAGTTGGCAGGCGCGAACGACCTGTAGGCCAATCCGCGTTTATATAGCTGGAGGAATATCCACTGAGTCCACTTATAATATTCCGGTGAGCTTGAGTTTATCTCGCGCGACCAGTCATATCCGATCCCGATCAGGTCCATCTGCCGCTTGTATGTGTTGATATACTCCGGCACAGTCTTTTTCGGGTGGCTCTTCTTTTTGATGGCCTCGTTTTCGGCAGGCAGGCCGAATGCGTCCCAACCCATCGGGTGGAGTACATTGAAGCCGTTCATGCGCTTGTATCTGCAGGCGACATCAGTGGGAATATAGTTGCGGCAGTGACCTACTGAAAGCCCCGCTCCGCTGGGATAGGGAAAAAAGTCGAGACCATAAAACTTGGGTTTATCGGTCGCGTCCTCGGTCTTGAACAGATCGGCTTCTTTCCATCGCTTTTGCCATTTCTTTTCTATCTCCGCGAAATCGTACTTTCGGTCGGCCATTAATTCGCTCCTGTACACAATTAACCGACGCAGTCTCCATAAGCCGAGGCTCCGTCGAAATATCTTACCCACCTGATTATAGGATTCGCGCAACTGCAGTGTCAAGGCGACCGGACTATGGATAGACGCACACTGACTTTTGTGGTAACCTGATGGTTGATTTTACTCGCTATGAAAGGTGTATACATAATTGAGTGAACCGTTTCATCTCAGCGCAAACCCTCTGCCTCCGCTTGAGATCGTCAAACTTCTCGAGTCCGGTTCCCCGGAGGTGGATCGTTATCTGGGAGAAGATATATACGTCAATCAAGATCCCGAATATCTTGCCAAGCAGAGAATGCGTCTTGCCGACACATTGAGGCTTCATGCCAAGCGAGTGGGTGAGAGTCCGACATTTCTGGTGCGTGCTCCCGGCAGGCTCAATGCGTTTCTCGAATATCTGGATATGTGCGCGGGCGATCATATGTCCACCACGATTGATGGCGATATACCTGCAGCGGTATCGGTCCGTGACGACGATCACCTGAGCATCTCCAATATAAATACTCTCTTTCCTGATGAGGAACTCTCCATTATAGATGAGTTCAATCGATTTGCGACTGCTTCATGGAAGGACCATTCAGCCGAGCTTGATGACACCTGGGACAATCGCACGCTCGTTTATCCTCATTACGGGCGCAAGCAGGGCAACTGGCTCAATTATGTGTTAAGCCCGTATCTGCGTTTATTGTGGGACGACCGCAAGTTCGCCATCCGAGGAGCGGATATAACTTTCGGAGCCGCCACAGCTCCTTTCAGGGCTGGGACCAGTTCATCTTCAGCGGTCGTGGTCCTGTCGTTTCTGGCTATGTATCTGACCAACCGCGACCAGCTTCCCGCATGGAGCGCTCAGCAGATTTGCAAGCTCTTGGGTGAGGCTGAGTGGTATGTAGGCACCCATGGCGGCGCGAACGATCAGACCACCATCCTGCGAAATCCAGCCAACTGCGTATTATATAACCGCCACTCATGGGCTGAGCTTGACTCGACCCCACTTCCATTCGTAAGAGGGGTGCATGTAGTGCTTGCCAACTCACTCTGGGAGGTGAACAAGACACTCGGAGGCAACCAGAGTTTCAACATGAGAAAAGGCTGGATGCAGATGGGCGATGAGCTGATGAAGCTTATCATTGCCGCTGTGCGTGAGGCGCAAAAAGCAGGCCATACATCCGGCAGCGGATGGCTCGCCAGGCTGTTGAACGAGAAGTTCGGGTTCAAAGTCAGCGGCGAACTCCCATTATTGGAGTCGAACCCTGACTATTGGGAAAAGATCGAGCGCAATTACGCAAAGTTCGGCAGTTTTCATGAAGACATCCTAGGCATCCCAGATGCTGCGATCAATGAACTGATGCTCCTTTTGCCCGTTAAGATCACGCCAAAAGAGGCAGGGCGCATATTCGGCAAAGAACCACAGATCATCGAGCGGGTATATACAAAACCGCGCCGCAGTATCGGCGGCTATCATATCCGCACCACCGCACGCTTCTTTTATAGAGAGAATGTGATCGGGCGAACTCTCGAATCGATGTTTTTGGAGGCCGAGCATAGGATAGAGACAGGCGAGCTGACCCCTGACTCGCCGGAATATGACCAGTATCGCGTCAGAGTGGGCAGGCTCGTCGATGAACTCCAGGATGCGCTTTCGTTTGATTTCCGTGTCTCGAATCCGCAGTTGGACCTGCTGCTCACGATTGCGCGCAGAGGTCCGGGCTATCTGGGCGGCAAGCTCACCGGCGCAGGTAAGGGTGGATGTGTGTCTCTGTTGGTCAGAGAGAATAAATCCGGCGCGATGTGTGAATACCTGGACAAAGAGTATTATGGTCGACCGGAGCGATTCGAGTTCTATCGCCAGGTCCTGGAAGACGAGCGGCGTACCAGCCAGCCCGGCAGCATCGAGCATGGCTCAGCCGAGGAGAGACTGGCGATACTCAATTCGGCGCTTGCTTCAATACCGGACCAGCGCAGGGTCATAACATTCAGCCATGGGGCATGTGCATTGGAACTACCCGGGACGGCATAGACGATGGACGAGATCAAACTGATAATTGCAGAGGACGAGCCTGTCGCGCGGCAGGCTATGGCCAGGCTCTTCGACCTTGAGACCGACATAGAGGTGGTCGCTGAGGCAGAAAACGGTGAGATTGCAATAGACCTTGCACGCCGGGCGATGCCGGATGTCATTTTGATGGACATTCGCATGCCCAGGCTCGACGGCATCAAAGCGACCCAGATAATAAAGCAAGAGATGCCGAATGTCGCGATAGTGATCCTCACGATTTATGACGACGACACAAATGTCTTCCAGGCTATAAAGGCCGGAGCCATCGGATACATCCTAAAGGACAGCCCAATAGATGATGCAATGAATGCTGTTCGCGCTGCATATCGAGGCGAGGGAATTATGCATCCCGCTATAGCAGGACGAGTGATGAAGGAGTTTGCCAGGCTTCACAGTGATCGTTCGGCTGATCTCAAGATGTTTGCGGATCTTACAGACCGCGAACGAGAGGTCCTCAAACTGATAGCGCAGTCCAAGCGCAATTCAGAGATTGCCAAAGCCCTGTTCATCAGCGAAAAGACGGTAAAGAACCACGTGTCAAATATCCTCTTCAAACTCCAGGCCAACGACCGCACCGAAGCTGCGCTATATGCTGCAAAACATGGGTTGGTGGAATAGCTTACCATATCTAATTTCAGCGCCGCTGCCGATAATTATGCTTGATGTTCCACACCGCAGGAATAATTGACCGCGTTGTGGAAGAGACTCATCGATATTTCCATTTCGTTTCAGGGAGGAGTTCAATGAAGGTTTTGCTCGTATTGATGTGCTCGCTGGCAATCGTTATGACAGCCGGCACGGTTTACGCAAGCGATATCAATTTTGGAAGCTATGCGCGTTCAGTTGCAATGGGAGGCGCGGGTCTTGCAATGACGGACGATGCATCCTCATCGTCAATTGTAAACCCGGCTGCGGCTGCCGCCATCGGCAAAAAATTCCAGTTTGTCTTTCCGAGTTTCGATCTGCGTGTCAGTGGCGCAGATTTAAGCGATCTTACTGACCGGACAAGTGAAATTTCCAGTGGTAACGATGATGATGCATTGAAACTCATCAGAGACTTCGGCAAACAGGATACCACGCTCAATTTCGGTGTAGTGACCGGTTTTTCAGGTGCATTTGGCGTAACAGCTGAAGGCGAGGCACAGGCGGTCATAAGCCCCAGCTCATCATTCAGTGAATGGGCAATTGCCGGCACTCCGACCTCGGTTGACGGGCTGAAAAGCATGACATTTTCAGATGACGAAGTCAACACAGTTATTCAGAATGCTCTGGCGGATGATCAGATAAATGGTACTGATGCCAGCGACATAGTCAACGCAATTTCCGGCAGTACCAATTTGGCCGGCAAATATGTATATGCGCTTCCAGCAGTCAACTTGGGCAGAGGTTTTGATACGACTGGTGGCAAACTCTGGCTCGGCACTCGGATGCGCTGGCTGCACAGCGAGGCCCACAAATGGAACGTGTCACAGGAAGATGGTGTCACTGACTCCATCGAGTTGGATGTCACTGAGACTCAGAACGTTGAGGATGACGGTTTTGGGGCGGACTTAGGGTTAATATATCAGCCCAAAAACTCATTCATTCAGTATGGAATGGTCATCAATAACTTCTGGGATGCCAAGCTCGAAGGAATCGAGACTCCTCGTATGTATAGTTTGGGTATTGCCGCTCAGCCAAACAACAGATGGAAATTCGCGGCTGATCTCGTCAATATAAACAAGGCCTATGATGAGGATACAAAACTAAGAATGGGTGCTGAGCTGAACCTGACAAACAAGATCGCCCTGCGTGCAGGTTACTCAGGCGACTCGTTCACATATGGTTTCGGATTATATGGTATAAACTTAGCATTTTCAGACGATGCGCCCAGCATCATCTCAAGAGTGCTCAGTTTCTAGCCCGCATTATTTACTAGAAACGTGAATAATGCTCTCGGAGACCCGTATTATGCGCTTTACGCATAATACGGGCTAAGTAAATCACGGTTGGTCGCTTGCATACCACTATAATTTTTCACGCCAGTAAAACCACATACAATCGTGCAATTTACTGACCGTAAATTGCTTAGCGCCGAGTATTTGTAATCGCATATAAATTTGAATGAGGCTGCCCTTTTGGAGCAGCCTCATTTTAATAATCAATACCAAATACCCAATACCAAATTGCTAGACCAATACTTCGTCATCCGAGGAGCGCAGACTTATCTCCCCAGCCTCATCGAGCTGTCGGGCAATACACGCAATTCGGAGCTGAGCAGCTTCCACGTCTCGCAGCTTGATCGGTCCACTGGCTTCCAGGTCTTCTTTCAAGGTCTCCACGGCGCGACTGGACATGTTGCGGAAAAATACTTCTTTCGCATCATTGCCTGAACCCTTTAGCGCAAGGCGAAGATCTTCCTGTGGAACATCACGCAGGATCACCTGAATCGAGCGGTCGTCCAGAGACAGAATATCATCAAAGACAAACATGCTCTCTTTGATCTGGTTTGCTACCTCTTCGTCGACTTCGGTAAGATAATCCAGAATCTTCTTCTCGGTGCTCCGGTCGACGTTGTTAAGTATCTGAACAACTGATTTGTTGCCGCCGACTTCAGAAAAATTGGCATTTTCGGTCATAGCCAGACGCTGCAATAGAATATCGGCAACGTTTTTTACTGTTTCAGGGTCAGTGGGCTGCATAACAGTCAGTCGGAGCGCAACCTCTCCTCGTGTCTGCTCAGGAAGCGCCGAAATGACTTGCGCTGCCTGTTCAGGAGGAAGGTGGCCGATCACAAGCGCTGCTATCTGTGGACGCTCGTTGGTCAAACACTGAGCCAACTGCCGCGTGGGGGCGCTGCGCAGCCAGCGCAGAGCATTTCCACCGTCGGAACCCAGCTTGCCGAGGACTTCCATGGCCTTCGATTCTCCAAGAACTTCCTCCAGCAGTTTGCGTGCATATTCGGTCCCACCAGTCAGGTCAGCTCTTTGCAGTTCCTTGCAACACTCATCAACAACCTGCTCACTTATGCTCTGGTCCAGACGATTAATCATAACGATCTCACTTGTAAGTCGTTCGATTTCGTCAGGAGTGAGCTGCTGCATTATAGTCGAAGACATCTCGGTCCCAAGCGCCACCATCAGTATGGACGCTTTCCGTAGGCCCGAGTAGCTCTTCGAATGTTTTTGAGGTTGTGCTTCAGCTTCCGGCATATGTGATATCCCTGTCTCTATTACAACTACATTAATAATCGGAATACAAGAGGCGCAAGTTTAGCCCGTGGAAATACCTGATTCCAAAAAGACACTCAGAGGACTGCAGAAGGACTTGGAATGCGTGCTGTCGAAATAGCTATGTGTGAAGTATGCGGTTTTACCGCGAAGCAAGGAGACGCTCTGTGACGGTTGCTGACAAGGCTGCTGGAATAAACAAGCCTTTTCGCAGAAACCTTTTATCGGGACTATTTGGACTTGCGGCTGCGAGCGCATTTGTTGCTATGGTTTTGAGCCGCCAGGATAGCCTTGACCCGATGCTTCTGATGTTGTCGATCTACGTTTTCCCCATTCCGGTGGCTATCGGCATTGCGGCAGGATTGGTCGCGCCGCGCAAAGCCATAGTTTGGTCTCCGTTTTGGGCGTGCATAATTACAGCTCTTGCAATGGCGCTTTTTTCTGGCTTAGTGAGCAGCAATGGAATAGGGTTTCCTGCCTGGCGAATAGCATTCATAGTGCTCGGATTGGTTTTGGCAGGACTCGGAGGATTTGTAGGGGAAATAGCCAATAAACGCATGTTTGTTATGCAGACAGCCGCCTTGATAGTATTGGCTTGTTTGGCAATGACACTTTTGGTATGCTGGTCTGCTGCCAGGCGCGTGCTTTTGTTTGAAAAAGAAGGGCTGCCGAGAGTTGTCGCAGTTCTCAACAGGGACTACATTGAAACTCCCGCTAACCAAGCGTGGCGTTTCCGACGCGATCCAGAAATGGACGAGTATATTCTGAGGACCCGGTTGCACGGTAAATCTCTTAAAGTGGTAACAAGCACCAAGGAGACCAGAATTCTGGGAGTCGAATATGAGCTTGACGGCGGTGGACAGAATATCAAGAACTGGGATGAAGCAAAGAAATATCTGATGCAGCGCGGTTTTCGCGAAAAACTGCTGACGAGTCTTGCAAAACAAAATGGAGCAAGGGACCTTTGGTGCGCAAGTCTGGAAGGAACCAGGTTGACGCTGTCGACCACTGGCGATGTAAAGTTGGAAGCGTTCCAGGAACCATCCGAACAACTCCCAAAGCGATACTAGTCAATTCTGAGCAATTTACGCTAAGTAAATTGCACGTCTTGGTCTTGAGCGCGTATATTTAGAAAACATATCTCTGAGAGCATTATTATGCGGACAGCGCATAATAATGGCTAATACAAGTTCAAGGCCGTATATCACTTAAGTTGCAGACCTCGGAGGAAATTCTCGAATGAACAACCGGATTCCTATTATTATTCTCGGCGTACTTGTCCTGGTGGCAATTGTATATCGGATCGCCAATCCTCCACAGCCGCCGACGCCGGGGCCCAAGGGCTACATACCGACTTGGATCAGCATGAGCAAAGTCGGCGATATGGGACCTTGGCAAGTCAATCCGTCCGGGCAGATGTGGGCAGGCGCATGGAGTGAAACAGGCAAGGAAGGTAAAACGCGATCTGCAATCTGGGTCATCGACCTCGAAAAGCTGGACGCAAAAAACTACAGCCTTAATGGAAAAGTGGAAGGCCTGGGCTGGAGCAACGACAAAACCGTAAATGTGATGATATCGCAGGATGGCAGCAAATTAATTAGCATCAACACTGATGGTGATGAGTTGGGCGCAGGAAAAACCATTAACACCTATGCTCAGGCACCAGTATGGCCCGTCAAGTCAGACATGTTCATCGCAGCAAAGGGCGGCACCATATCAGTCTGCTCGACCGCCGGCAAGACCGTAGGCAAAGAGGTTACCTTGCCTGTCTCCAAGGACACAATATATGGCACCGGCGCAATCAGTGCTGACGGCAGTGTGTTTGTGATCTCAACAAAAAAGGATATGACGAGCAGCAGTCAGTTTTTTTATCTTGGCAACACAACAGATGGATCAGCCAAGCATATTTTCGACTCAGAAGAACTGCCTGGACGTGTGGAAGGAATATGGGTCTCATCGAAGAGCATCCTGATAATCTGCTCCGAGCGCGATAAGTTCGACAGAGTGGTCTATGATATTGCGGATGGTAAATTGCAGACACTCAAGTCTGGACAAAAACTGGATATTGTGAGTTGGCCGGATGCGCCAAAAGATATGATGTTCGTTTCATATGCTGCCGGATATGATCTGGCGCTTGCCAGTGGCAAGACAAAGAAACTCTTCGGTTTTGAGAATTTACGCAGATCGGATGAATCGTGGCGGTCTGAAGTCCAGGGTGGACGACTCTACCCGCGCAAAGACGGCAGCTATACCAGCGTATCATTCGCGGCAGGCGCGATAGATATCAGAACCATCGAAAAAGACGGAGCCAGAGGCAAGGAAATCCTTCCGAGGATGTAATTGGTCTGATGATTTGATGGCTTTGATAGTTGATTGTGTGAATGATGGTCGGGGGTATTCCTGCCCCCGACCTTTTGGTTGACGTCACCTGGAATTGTAAAAGATTAGAGGCACCAACCCCACAGTCGGGCGTCCCGGGGTCACTATTTCAAGTATTCCGCGAGTGGTCGCCTCCGTGACAGACTCAGCCGTTATCTCCACATCTATTTCCTGTTTTGGTGGCCAGTGGGTTATATATGTATGGCTCCTGAGTCCTGTGGATGCGATCCAACCCTCCGGCAGGTGCCAAATCAGTTCCAAATGACGCGAATCCGGCATCCGGTTAATGAGCGTGATTTTCATCGGCAGAGGCACACCGGCCCTGATTTCAGGAACGACGAGATAGTCTACGATAACCTTTGTATGAATAAAGTCATACTCGAGGGCATATGGCGACTTTTTCCATATCTCGCGAGCGGCAATATTCTCATCCAGCTTCAATTCGCTCGCGTGCGAAATATCAGATTTTCCGTCAACTATTTCAACCTGTCCTTTATGCGCGTGTATCGAATGCTCGACCTCGGCCATCACCTGCTTTGTCAGTTCATCAAGAGTGCCGGGAAATACACGGTCCGCGCATGAGCCCTTGTCAATCGCCAACGTAACGATCCGGTCGCCGATCGGCTCTGTCCACTCCTTTGGGATGGCCTTTCTGCCGAGTATGATGCCAAGGGTTGCGCCCAGAGTTGCGCCGGTGCAGTCCGTATCGTCGCCACAGTTGACTGCAGTGCAGACCGACTTGCCGAAGTCTCCCTCTCCATACATCCAGCCGATTATCACGAATGCCACGTTTGCCGGAGCCTGGAACCAACCCAGGTCGGCGCTGTCATCGACTACCGCCTTTCGTGCTTCTTTCCAACTCAGGCCATTCTTATACGAATCGAGCACGATATTGATACTCTTTGCGACCCTGCAGTCCGGCGGGATTTTGGAAAGGCCGATTTTTATAAGTTCGTCGCGGTCACTGACAACAAATGCCGCACTTTGCACGGCAGATGTAAAGAGAGCCGCATTTGTGCCCTCACCGCCGCCGTGGTCTACGCAAGCGTCTTCATATGCATACTTGATTGCGATATCCGGGCAGCCCGGAGCAAGACATGCCCATATCTCTGAACGTATCCATGCGCCGTTTGAGTCACGCCAGAGTTCATTGTAGCATTCGCCCGAGAGTGGTGGAATAAGGCCTGCACGCATATTAGACTTGCAGATGCCGTATTCATTCCAGTGTGGAGGAATAAAGTTGAGCCAATATTCGCCCAAGACCTTCGCGTTCACACCCAGCGGCCCGCGGTCCTGGATTGCTCTGAGCCAGATGAGCTGAAGATCGAGGTCGTCATTAGGAACCGGCTCGCCTGAAGCGTTTTTATAGCCATGAACATCCTGCATATCAGTGCAGCATTCATATGGCATACCCAGCGTGCCGCCTATGTTCTTGCCGAGCCAACAGCCATAAATCTTATCACGCAGTTCATCACGATTGATCTTTACTATCGACATAATAAAAACCCTGCCACCTTTGCATTTCGCTGTATCTCCAGATATCTTTCCCACTTGTCATAACTAATCCTTCAGCAAATTGCACTCACTAACAACAAGTTATTGACTACTACAGCTTATGCACTGTACACTCTGAATAGCTATGAATATAAAAACATTCCGTGGACTCATATTGGCTGCGGGCAAGGGCTCGAGGTTCCAAAGCGAGGCGGGAAAGCCTTTTGCAAAGGTCTTGAGACCTCTGCTCGGCAAGCCTATGGTAAAGTATGTCGTCGATGCGCTCAAAGAGTCAGGAATAGATGACATTACACTAATTGTCGGCTACCAGGCAGATCAAGTGATGCGCGAGATGAGTCAATCGTTTAGTTATGTCACCCAGACCGAGCAGAAAGGCTCCGGTCATGCCGTTATGTGCGCAAAAGATGTTTTCTCCAATTTTGACGGTCATCTGATAATAATGTGCGGCGATAGTCCGATGTTTAGAGCCACTACCATATCTCGTTTGATGAGCGCACACATCGAGTCAGAAGCTGTAATTACCCTTGCTGTGGCAGAGCTTATCGACCCGACAGGATATGGCCGCATCATACGAGACGGTTCCGGCAGTATTCGTGGGATAGTGGAAGAAAAATGCGCCGGAGAAGATGAACGCTCAATCAAAGAAGTAAACGGCGGTGCATATGCATTCGATTCTAAATGGCTTTTCGACAATATCTCAGGCATGGAAATAAATGAAGCCGGCGAGTATAATTTAACTGATATGGTTCGTGTGGCTATAGAGCAGAGGCGAATAGTCTCTGCAGTAAAATGCAATCCTACCGAGCTTGCCGGTGTCAATACACCTGCGCAGCTTGCGGCAGTAGAAGAGATAATCAGAGGTAATAAGTAATGGAAATGAAAAAGAAACAGATAACGCTCCCGGACGGCAGGACGCTCATATATTTCAGCTTCCCAAAGAAAGAAACAAAACTCACAACCCATAACCGGGAGGGCGAGGCTCCCGTCGAGCCGAAATGCTGCTGCGGAGGTGAGAAGTAATGAGTGAACTCCGATGGCATCCGATCCTGCAGCAGTGGGTAATTACAGCGACCCATCGACAGGACCGGACCTTTCTGCCGCCCGACGATTACTGTCCGCTGTGTCCGACAAAGCCCGGTGCATTTCCGACAGAAATACCCTCGGAAGACTATGAGATAGTCACTTTCGAGAACAAATTCCCGTCTTTGCGCCATCCCGCGCCTGAACCGGCAGTCGAAGAGACCGAGCTATACAAAGTGCGCCCGGCGGACGGTATATGTGAGGTAGTCTGCTATACATCCAAGCATGACAGCACTCTTGCCGATGCGGATATTAGTGACATTCGCAATCTGGTTGAAGTCTGGACAGACCGCTATCATGACCTCGGCAGCAGAGATTTCGTAGACTATGTGCTCATATTTGAGAACAAAGGAAAAGATATAGGTGTCACGCTTTATCACCCGCATGGTCAAATATACGCGCTGCCATTCATACCGCCGAAAGTTCAAAAAGAACTCGACTCGTCGTTGGATCACAAGACTCGCACGGGTAACTGCCTCTTTTGCGACATCATTGCCGAAGAATATAAGGACGGCAGGAGAATAATTGCTGAAAACGATTCATTTATGGCTGTGATTCCGTTCTTTGCACGTTATCCCTATGAGGTCTACATATTCTCTAAGAAGCATCACCAATGCATGGTCACGTTCGACGGGAGAGAACGCTGTGACCTGGCGAATATACTCAAAGTGGTGCTGCAAAAATATGATAACCTCTGGGGGATGTCGCTGCCGTATATGATGATAATGCACCAAGCTCCCACGGACGGACGCGACTACAACCACTATCATTTCCATATCGAATTCCATCCGCCGAACAGGACAAAGACCAAACTCAAATATATAGCGGGGTGTGAAACGGGAGCAGGGTCGTATATCAACGATACCCTCGCCGAAGAGAAAGCAGCCGAGCTGAGAGCAGCCGAGCCGAGCACTGTAGACAACACGTTCCTGGTATTATGAGTTGTGGATCATGAGTCGAATTCACCCAGATCAACCTTGCAATAGCTATTATAACAAGGATGAACAAGACTTGGAAAAGGTCTGTTTTCATATGGTAAAATATTGCGATGGTTGTCGGAGTCGGGCGACTTGAGAGGGAAAGACACATGAACGTACGCCAACTTCTTGAGAGTAAACGTGATGATATATTACGCATAGCATCTGCTCATAACGCTCACAATCTTCGATTGTTCGGTTCCATTGCGCGCAGCGATTACGATGATAAGAGCGACATCGACTTTCTTGTAGAGCTCGGCCCTGGCTGCGGCTTGTTGGAACATGCGGCGCTGATAAGGGAACTCGAGGAGTTGTTGGGGCGAAAAGTCGATGTTGTCAGCGAAAAGGGACTCAGGCAAAGAATAAAGAATCAAGTATTGCGTGAGGCCGTGCCGCTATGAGAGACGACCGCCAAAAGCTTCTGGATATACTGGAGGCAATTGAAAAAATAGATGAGCGTATTCAAGGCAACAAAGGGCTGTTCTATAATGACGAAGTGATCCAGGTCTGGGTGTTATATCACATTCAAATAATAGGCGAAGCGGCAGGAAGAATATCAGAATTGCTGCGTGAAAAACACACTCATATTCCTTGGACAGACATCATATCTATGCGAAATGTAATTGTCCATCATTACTTTGGTGTTGATTTAGATCAAATATGGGATACTATTACAGGCGATCTTCCTGCTCTAAAAACTTGGATCACTCAAATACTAAATGAAACGTAGCCTATTCTCCATGTGCAAAACGTTGTGCAGCCTGTATTTGGGCTGAGGAGCCAATCAAAATCATATGATCCCACGCCTTTATCTCGAAATCGGGAGACGGTGTGGTATGAAGTTCACCATTCGCGCTCCGCACTGCAAGTATCAGCACACCGGACGACTCCACAATACCCGACTCACGAATGGTTTTGCCTGCGATCTTTGAAGTTTCCATCACCTGTGCCTCCCCAAGCTCCAGATCAAGCTCGTCACTGTGCAGGACCATACCCAGAAAGTCCATAACCTGAGGTTTTAACACAGCCGAGGCTATCTGACGCCCGCCGAAAATGTATGGCGACATAACCCTGTCCGCACCGGCTCTGCGCAGCTTGCCCTCATTCTCGGATTTGGTCGATCTTGCAACTATATGCAGACCGGGGTTCAAGCCGCGCGCTGATAGGACGATAAACACATTTTCTTCATCGGTCGCGGTGACGGCTATCAACCCTTTTGCGCGCTCAATTCCTGCCTTAATCAGCATATCGTCCTCGGTTGCTTTACCCTCCACAAAGGGGACCTCATCCTCTATAAGCCTGGGAATCTGCTCGGGGTTCCATTCCACAACGACAAAAGGCACAGCCGCACGCTTGAAGTCCCTCACAATCTGCCGACCCATCCTTCCGTAACCGCAGACGATGTAGTGATCATGTAAAGCAGCAATATAATTGTCCATTTTGCGTCTGTCCTCCTCTTTGTCGGCTGCATTGATTACATCCACGGCATGCAGCGCGGAATCCATATACGGCACGAATACTATGTTTGCCCCTGCCGTTTTATACTCCCGTACCAACGTCCTCTCACCTGATGTGACTGCAATCCCACCGATGTAACCGTGGCTTTTGAGCGATTGCAATAGCGCGTGTGTCACTCTCTTGTCTCGGACCGAACTGATGACCCATCTCGCCCCTGAAAGCGGCAGCATGGATGGAAATTCAGGGTCTTCGGCATCCCCAAATAGTGCTCGTCCACCCTGGTCATTCCATTTCTTTACCGCTCTGGGATCAAAGTCGATTCCGACCACACTGCGTCCGGTTTTCATCAAGTCTCTTGCTATGGCGCTGCCGTAGCGTCCGAGTCCAAATATCAAGATATCAGCGCTGTCGCGCTCTGCGTCTTGTGACTGCTCCTTATGGCTGATCTTCCTCTCGAAAATTCCCAGATATGGAGAGAGCCATTCATATATATTATTTGAGTAAAGAATCAGGTAAGTGGAAAGGCCTATCGTAGCCAGTGCGACCAGGGTAATCAGCCCGACCGCTTGAGAGTCTATGTGACCTAGGTTCAGACCCAAGGCGGCCAGTATCAGGGAAAATTCGCTGACCTGTGCAACCAAAAGCCCCGTCAGAAAACCCGTGCGCTTTCTGTAGCCCATTACTGCCATAATGATCATAACAACAATGGGGTTGCCGACCAAAACGAAGATAGAAAGCGGGATCGCAGACCACACCTGCGAGCCGAGCAGACGTAGATTCAACTGTGTGCCCAGTTCGACAAAAAAGAAGAGCAGCAGGAAATCACGCAGGCTTACGAGTCTTGCGCCGATCAGTTCTCTGTAAGGAGTGGACGCAAGTGAGACACCTGCCAGGAATGCCCCCACTTCTTTGCTGAAACCCATATGGTAGCAGATATCCGCCAGAATAACCGCCCATGCGATGGCAAAGAGTATCAGCAGTTCAGCCGATCTTGCCAGCCAGGTAGTCAACCATGGCAGGATGAAATACATCATTAACCCAAGTCCGGCCAAGAGAGCGATGCCTTTCGCCATAATCCTGACTATTTGGACCCACATGCTCACATCGCCGTTGTGACCCAGACCGGAGAGCGCAATCATAGTCAGCACGACAAGCATATCCTGCACGATGAGCAATCCGACCGCGATGCGGCCATGCAGAGAGTCCGTTTCTTTCTTATCCGAGAGGAGTTTGACGATGATGATGGTGCTGGAGAAAGTCAGGGCCACGGACACATAGAGTGCCGTGATATGGTTCATTGCCAGGCCGATGCATATGAAATAGCCGATAATTGCGGTAAATACGACCTGGCCGAGGCCAATAGCAATCGCAACAGGACCAGTGCTGCGTATCAGGGAGATATCCAGCCTCAGGCCGACCACAAACAGCAGCAGTGCAAGGCCCAACTCGGCCAGCAGGTGGACTTGATCCGAACCCTTGACCAGACCGAAACCGGACGGTCCCACGAGGATGCCGACGGCGATATAACCGATGATCGGAGGCTGCTTGAGACGAAGTGAAATGACTCCTACTATCGCGGATATCAGCAGCAGTATGGCTATTTCGTCAAAAACACCTGATATCTGGGGCAACGCCATAAGAAATACTAGTGAAAGCTAATCGGTTATGTCTTTGTCAGATTGCAAACTGAGCTTTTGCAGCAGCGAAAGAATGGTTTTGACGTCCTGTCTCAGACCGGCAATCTCTTGCTGAAGCTGATTTACTTTCAGGGAAAGTGCCTCAATTTTCTTGCCGGTGGTAAGTTGTTCGTACGCGGACATTGTCACCATCCTCTCTCTGACTATCCAGAAGAATCAGTGTCGGCTACTTTTTTGGATAAATAGTGGGGAACGGTTATGCTGCGGAAACCGAAACTAAAGCGCCTGGTTTCCGCAGCGTCAGTTTTTACTCAAGCGAAATTGCTTCGCTCGGACATGCATCCACACATGCACCGCATTCAATGCATGCATCCTCATCGATAACAGCTAAGTTATTTTCGATCTTAATCGCCTCAACAGGGCAGGCCTCTGCGCAAGGTCCGCATCCGGCACATTTGTCTTTATCTACTTTGGCAGCCATAATTCCTCCAACGAGCTGAAATTAAAGTGCTGTGCTCAACAAGATTGCGGTTGGCTCAACACACCATTATACTTCTACTTCATATCACCAGGTTCCTTGATTACGCTTGATATTTTCATGCAAAACTTCCAACCCGCATTGTTCACGTTCCCCGTGAATAATGCTCTCGGAGACCCGTATTATGCGAAAAGCGCAGAATACGGGCTGGCGCACAGCAAATACCCATGCTATAATCAGTTGAGCATGTTTGTGAAAGGAATGGAGCAAAGTTGAGCCATAAAAACAGACATAATCGCAAAATTGTAAAAGAACCCAGGCTCGAAGGTGTCGCTCCGCCACAGATGCTGCGTGACGATTTTGCAGCACTGGACGCCAAAACGATACTTCGCTGCACGTATGACGTGGAGCAAATGGTGCTGCTGCAATCGATCCAGGGACATGCACATATGGGCCACGGCCTCTTCTACGGCAAGACATTCCCCAACACATCAATGGACGATATCGTCCGTGCACTCAGACTGGACCCCGGAATGGTAAAAGAAGAGCGCCAGGATTTGATAGATGAGATTAGCGAGTTTGTGGATCGGGTAATAGCAGGAGAGCATATTCGTCATGCATGTAACACGGAGGATGAACCACTGCTGCGGTGCGGCGCTCTCCGCAGCCTTGAAATTGAGCCACATGGCGTCTTGCAGGGACTGTATGTTGGAGGGCTTAGAGATGAAGCCGAAATCAGAAACCTTGCCAATAGGCGATATGGCGTCGAGATGGGCTATGGTGAATGCTTTCTGGTCGATCAGACTGTCATGAAACGCCTGGGACTCAACGGTTTTGACCTGGCAAAGCAGGCGCATGAAGATGAGATCGATGAGTTTGAGCGAGAGGGGCTGTTCGCCGTCAATGGAGACCCGCACATAGATTACATGTATGTACGTTACAAAGTGGGGCCCGGTGCCTCGGATGATGCGGCAGTCGTGATGGCCGGAAAGATGCATGGGCTTTCAGCAGCAGTGGGCTGTTTCCTGGCAGATGCCGTAGACACTCTGGAAAAATATGTGCCGGAATATTCGGATCAGGATGCGGAGATAGCCGATTATATAGAGCATTATTACAAAAATTTGGGGCTGACTAAGGATGACGCGGTCGACCTGGCGTATCTGTGCGCTATCCCACATGAAAAACAGGGGGAACTGCCTGACAGCTCACTGAGGCACATGCTTGAAATAGACCGCAAGCACGACCAGTGCGCGCTGGAGAGTCATCTTGCATTCGTGTCGGGCAGACCAAGGTCGCTTATGGAACTCGACCATGGCGAATGCAGTAACGAGGAGTTTTATCAGTATATCGAACAACGCCTAAACTCATTCAAGGCAAAACACTAGGAGGATAAAATGCGAATATTAGTCGTTTTGTTGTGCATTCTGGCCACGGCGGCGCTTGCGGGCTGTGGAGGAGGTGGAGGCTCATCGCCTATCATACCGTTTAGTGTAACATGCACCGCGCCTGATGGAGCAGTACCGGATGGAGTCACAATCACCGTAACCCCAAAAGCCGCAAGCAGTTTCACGACATCACTGGAGGGACCAGCTTTTGTGGCAGCCGCCACCTGCTTGCCTGCCGGGACAACATTCAACCAGGCAGTAACTCTTACGTTTAAGCTGGACAACGCTGTCGCAGATGGAAAGACGGTAATTCTTTTCATAACCGAAGACGACGGCGGGACTCTCACGCAAGTATCGGGAGTGACTCCAACACTGTCCGAGGACAGAAAGACTGTGACTGTTCAAGTTACAAGCTTCCCTGCGGATAAAGATTACGTATTGGCAACCACTGCAAGCCCATAGTATAAAAAAAGGCATCCCCACTCTCTTGGGGATGCCTTTACACTTTCTCAAACAACACTCTACGGTTATCTCCTCCGGCGAATACCAAAACCAACGATTCCCAACAGACCGGCAGCAAGTGAAGCTATGCTCGCAGGTTCTGGAGTATAGTATTCGACTGTAGCCGTTGCACTCGCTGAGGTTAGGTAATATGAAGCGACATTACCTGTCCCAATAGTCTGGGATATCGCTGCAGCCACAATCTCCAGATCGAACGTTCCATCTCCAACATAGTCACTAAATCCACTGGTCAGCGTCATCGAGTCTGACTTAGTATCAGAAGTTGTGAAGTTGCCTCCTGAAGTGCCACTCCAATCCCAGAGCAGATCATAAGCAGCTGGGGTCACCGTGTTGGAATAGGCCGGAGCCACCGAAAGCAGCGTGGAGCCACCCTTTTTCATGGAAACGGTCGCCGTCCAGGTCAATTGGATGTCTGCCGGCTTTGACGCACGATTCTCATAACCGATGTCACTTTGACCGGTAGCCACAAGCGTTATCACTACTTTGTCCAAGTTTGCAATATCACCGTGGAATTTTTCCAGCGATATCACCTGGCTCCAGTCAGTCTGAGTCAAACTGATTGTTTCCGAATCCGTTGTGACAGCTGCGTAGGCTGCCCCGCCCAGGAGAATGGCCAGCAGGCTAAGCGCACAAACTTTAAATACTGGTCCTCTCATTCTACATCCCTCCGTTTGTCTGATCGCTTTATACTTCTTGGCACGAGATCCAGCCGACCCGACATGGTCATCAAACAATCTCAGACCACTCGACCACTCCATGCCAGCATGGAGGAAATAAACACGATAATTCCCGTCTCCGACAAAACTGCCTTTAGCGATCTATTTCCACTTTCCAGGGATACCTATGCAATAATCGTGCCAACAGGCATAAAAAGCCAGCTTGAGATAAATTCTTTTTTGATAAGGTGGGTTACAAGCAGCAGAGCAATAAAAAATGGTTCCAGGATTAGTTATCCCAGAACCATTACCAGTCACAAATATGAGCAAGAGAAGACATTACCCGCCCAGGCGATGCTGAATTTCTTGGGCAGCAATGACTCCAGAAGCCGAAGACTGTGCAAGGCCGCGTGTGACGCCGGCCCCGTCGCCGATGGCAAAAAGGTTCTTTATAGCAGTCTCAAGTTTATCCGACAGTTCTACCTTGGAAGAATAAAACTTGACTTCGACGCCGTAAAGCAGAGTATGGGGGCTGGCTACTCCAGGCGCCAGGCGATCCATAGCATGGAGCATCTCGAGTATGCCTGAGATATGCCTGTAGGGCAGGACAAAGCTCAAATCACCCGGAACGGCATCGACAAGAGTCGGCCGGGTAATGCATCGCTCGAGGCGCGAGGCAGTGCTTCTATGGCCGGATTCAAGGTCGCCGAGTCTCTGGACTATGACTCCCTCTGATAGCAGATTCGCCAGACTGGCTATGTATTTGCCGTATGTAATCGGCTCATGGAACGGCTCGGTAAACGAATTGGATACAAGCAGGGCGAAGTTGGTGTTGGCTGTCTTTTTACGGGCATAGCTGTGACCGTTGACGCTGGTGACACCATTGTGCTTTTCGATCACGACCTCGCCGTTTGGACACACGCAAAACGACCTGACCTTATCATCAAACGACTTGGAATAATAGACCAGCTTTGGCTCGTAGACGATATCTGTGATATCCTGCATAACGGCTGCCGGAATTTCGACCCTGACACCTACATCCACGGGATTGGTCATTGTTTTGAGATGCAGACGATTGGCTTCGTTTGCCAGCCAATCTGCGCCCGATCTGCCGGGAGCTACTATGACGTAATCAGCCTTTATGACTTCGCCCGAAGCAGTCTTAACGCCGGCAATCTTGCTGCCTGAGACGACAAGCTCCTCAATGGGTGTTTCCATTTTGACCTCGACCCTCTCGCGCAGCGCATCGCGCATGCGTGTGAGGATCGCAGGACACATCTCAGTGCCCAGATGCCTGACTTCGGAGTGCACAAGCTGCAGACCAGCAAGCTGAGCTCTGTGCTCGATGTTTGCAATCTGATCTTCGTCAGTGCCATAGACCTTTTCGGAGCCGCCGTAGTTGACCCATATCTGATCCACATATTTAAGCAGCCTGCGGACCTCCCGTTCGGACATCAGGTTATTGAGCTGGCCGCCCACATCGGGTGAAAGCGTCAGTTTGCCGTCGGAAAATGCGCCTGCCCCACCCCAGCCGGTAAGCAGTTCGGCCTTGCGAACGCGCTGATCTATATCGGCACCTTTATCGACTATGCATACGGTCAAGCCCTTCACCTTTGACAGATGAAGAGCTGCAAATATACCCGCCGGACCGGCACCGACAATCAACACGTCATACTTCATTATTTCCGCTCAACCTCCCGCTTTATGGCAGCAAGCATATTGTCTACATTTTCTTTCATTTTCTTGGCGATCAGGCCTTTGATGAGAGCACCCACCAGCGGCACATCGTATTCAACCTCGATCTCCGAGTCGAAACGTGTGCTCGAACCCAAGTCGGTGAATGTCCACAAGCCCGAGTACTTGCTGTAGTCGCCCTTCACCAGTGAAAACTTACAGGTTTTGGCCTGGTCGTCCCATATATCTTCTTCGGTCCATTTGATCGTTGTCTTGAATTCTTTTACGATGCCGGTCCATTCTGAAATTGTGCGGCCGCCGTCGGCGCTCCTTTCGACCACTTTTACGCTCTTGACATCCGGCATAAACTCAGGGAATGCCTCAATATTCTTGGCAAGGGCATAGACGTCACCAATCGTGCCGTTTATTTCTATCGAACTTTGTACTTTTGGCAATTTATGTCTCCTGTTTGGTTTGCTATATACGACTGGTTGTTTACCTCTCCCCCAACCCCTCCCCGATACGCAGAGGGAGCTATTACCGCCACCGTCCTCAATGCGAAGAGTAGAACTGTTCCCCCTCCTGTCCTCGGGAGGGGGCTAGGGGGTAGGTTTCTCGCACCTTTCATTACACACATAAAGTATTTGTTCTAACACAACTTCCGTTTCCTTTATGGCCTGACTGTTCGTGAATCGCAAGACACGTATACCCAACTCTGCAAATGCCTTATCTCTACGTGCATCGTAGTCAAGATCATGAGTATAGCCGTCAAGTTCCACTGCAAGGCATGCTTGGTGACAATAAAAGTCCGCAATGAAACCTGAAATTAATTGCTGGCGTCGAAAGTGATACCCGCAGAGCTGATTTGCACGAAGCCTGCGCCATAACGTTCGTTCCGGCACAGTCATATCGCACCGCAATTGCCGAACTATTGCTGCCTTCTCAGGACTTATCGGATGTCCACAGACTATGTTTTTGGGCTTGCGGTCTTTGGCCATGGTAAAAGCGATAGGTTGTTTACCTCTCCCCCGCCCCTCCCCGATACGGGGATGGGAGTGGCTCATCTATCAGGATACTTGATCTCCTGGAATGTGTTGGTCTTATCCGATTCTTTTGCCTTGAGGCACATAAGCACACTCATAAGGCCCGCCTCAATCGGCGCTATCGACTCCGCGCCCTGTGTAATAACTCTCTTGAAGTTATCGACAAGCACTGTGTCGCCGCCGCCATGCGACATACTCGCACCTCCGACCTTATAGGTCTCGGCTACGGGTGAATGATGCATAAATACCTTTACCTCATCAGTCGTCCAGTCATATTCAAGAGTGCCCTTATAACCAAAGAGTCTCACGCCACGCTTGCCGCCGCCTTTTCGCGTAAAGAAATTCTGAGAGTAGCTGACATGCATGCCGGTTTCATAGCGGATCAATGCGCCGCCGGAGTCTTCATTGCCGGTATCCACAGCAAAGCTGCATAAGTTATCATTCGGCTCAACACGCTTTGCAGATTGAGAAGAAAAGTACATGTGATACGGGCTTTCAAGGCAGGTATCCCATTCCTTGCAGTCATTGCACTTCAGACCTGCCGGACGATCACCCTTGAAAATCTGCTTGCTGGTCATGGCGGCTATCATTACTGGTTTGTTATCACCAAGCAGATAATTGATATTATCAAGGTCATGCGTGGCTTTTTGGAGCCAGAGACCGTGCGTCTCATTCTCATCGCGATACCAGCCGTGATAGTAGCACCCACCGTAATAGACGTTGTTCCACGCCTGCACGTGCTCAATAGTGCCCAATTTGCCCGAATCGATGATTTCTTTCGCTATGCGCGAGTGAGGGGTCGTCCGCAGCGGGAACGACACTACCACTTTGCTGGTGCTTTTTTCTGCTGCATTACGCAGCGCGATAAGGTCCTCCATTGTGGTTGCGACCGGCTTTTCCAGGTAGAGAGGAAGATTGTGTTCGAGCACTTTAACCCCCATCTTCGCATGAAGATGGCACCTGGTGCCAACCAGCACACCGTCCAGTTCTTCCTTATCGAGCATCTCGTCGGGGTCCGTATAGAAGGCCACTTTGTCGGGGTCTCTCTCATCTTCCCGCATCTTCGCTTTGATCTCGTCATTTCTGACATCGGTGATGGCTGTAACTTCAGGCCCCTCACCGAGCTTCTGCATAAAATTAATTACATTGTTGATTCTTCTACCATAGCCGAGTACACCGAGACGTATCATTTTCTTTCTAGTCCATCCTTCTTATAAGCCCTACAACTTTGCCGACAACATCTACGCTGTCGAAATACATCGGCTCCATGGACGAGTTTGCCGGTTGGAGCCTGATCCGGCCGTTTTCTTTGAAAATGTGTTTCACAGTGGCCTCGTCCTCGACCATCGCAACAACCGTATCGCCGTTCTCCGCGGTGTCCTGTTTACGGACAATGACATAATCTCCGTCCACAATGCCGTCCTCTATCATGCTATCACCTTTGACACGCAGCATAAAGCCCTCGCCGCCGCCAAGAAATTCACTCGGCACGGGAATATTGTCTTCCACGTTCTCATAGGCAAGTATCGGGCTGCCGGCCGCCACTCGCCCGACAAGTGGCAGATTAGCGACGCTTTTCCGCTTTGCCGATTTGATGCCGTCAGTCACAACGCGAATGGCCCTGGTAAGGACCGCGTCGCGCCGGATAAGACCAGCATTCTCCAGACCCTTAAGGTGAGCATGCACTGTGGAACTGGAACTAAGTCCGACTGCTTCGCCGATCTCACGTACCGTCGGCGGATAGCCCAGTTCGTCAGTGTGTTTGACGATATAATCTAATATCTGCCTCTGCCTGTGGGTAAGTTCCTTCTCCATATTTGCCTCCCATTGGCTAAACATCAAAAATAGCCTGCGCGCACCATGTGCCCTCGCTTCGCTCGACAGACATCCTGTGATACGTTACGGCCTTTATGCTCGGACCCAGCCACTCGATGTCGTCGGCAATCTTGCGATATGAGACCATGCACACCAGCTTGCCCGCCGACAGATCGATCATCTTGAAATCGAGCGGCATCAGTCCATCGCCGTCAAAGAGCACAATCAGCGACGACAGGAATCGCTCCAAAAGAGCAATGTCATCGTCACCGGTTGCGACAACTTCAATGATATCGGTCGGCTCGTATTTGTCCAGGTCGGCCATTATCGAGAACATGCCGAAAGCGGCGTTCTCAAATGCTTCCGCCTTGCTGCCGCCGTATCCGATCACCCCGATATCAGCCGTGTGCTCGATCAACTCGAACTTATGTTCGCGCTTCATTATTATGTTTATACGCTGCCTGGAGCGAAACTTCCTTCATAAAAAATTGAGAATAGCAGTTTGCGTATTATGCTTATTATATAACGTAATAATATCCGGTTATACTCGGCACGTCCATAGCGCTCGACAATCACATTTGCCGAATAATTCATCAAGACAAAAAAAGATCATGACCAATTACGCCAAACAGTATCAGTATGGACGAACAATCCCAATCGCGACCAAAAGGTTGCCGCATCGGATGCCTGAAATATTGTTTTGGCATACCACTTTTTGGTAAAGACTGCATTCCTGCCAACGTCCCTGGTAAGTAGTCCCGATTCGTTATATACTAGTCGGGTATATAGATGTCATGTACGGAGGATTGGAATGAGACATAGCACCATCACACTCGCCGCCTGTTTAGTGTGTCTCCTGACACTTGGTCAACAAGCCTGGACAGCAGAACCCAAGCAGATCAAGGGAGGCGACATCACAGTTTCATACCCTGCGGGGATGAATGTTCAGGCGCAGCGCATACTCACCAAAGCCAAGAAATCCATCCAGCCCTCTCTCGATATCCAAGAGCAGACGATCAAACTTTTAGCCGACACTGGTGCCATCGCGGGCGATATTGCAAGCCTGCTGGGATGCGTTGACAAAAAAGACGAAGCACAAAACCGGCTGAATGCATACAAGACAAAATCTCAGGCACTGGTTGCATGCTTTTCCAATATCAAACTCATGAAAACGTCAGAAGCAATCGCCACGGGCGGCGTCGATGCAGGAATCATGCAAATACGCTATGACAATAAGACTGATGAGTTCAACATGGCCTTGTCTCTGAACAATATAGACCCAGAAAAGATCAAACTGAGCTACTTTCCTGTGTTTGTGAATTCCGATGGCACGATCAGGGCGGAAAATAAACTCACGGATATGGCCATGGATTTTATGGGATCAAGCAAAGCAATGCTCATCGCGCCTGTTCATGATAGTGTTGGGTATGTGATGGCTGAGGAACTGGATCTGTATCAGCCATTTGCGCGGTGGTTCAATGAAGGCGTCAGTGGATGGGTGGCGCGTCATGTAGTCGTAAAGACCGATACCAGACTTGCTGGTCTTGCAAACGAGCTTATGGCTGTCAGTCCCGGATCAAAACAGCTCAGGGACAAGATTGATCTGCTTTCATGGCCTCAGAGAGCGTTTCAGAACTTGAAATCGCCGAGTTTTAATCCCGAACTTGAAGTCGCACAGACGCAATATTCCATCCAGATCATCTCCGATCTTCTCGACAAAAACGGCACGCAGACTCTGCCTGCTATTATGAAAGAAGTCAACTTCAATCCAAACGCCGATACAGACACCATCTGCACGGCAATCAAAAAAGTGACCGGCAAAGACTTCAAAAATATTTTACTTGACTATGTTCCAGCAGACATTCGTAATGGGATCAAGTCGAACGATGCTCCAAAGCTGGCCAAACGCGCAGAAGAGCTTGTCGGCGAGAAAAAACTGGTAGATGCCGCGGACAGACTGCGCAAAGCTCTGGAAATGAACCCGCAGGACATCAACGCACGATTGAACCTTGCCTGGATCGAGCGTGAGACCGGCGATAATCTTGATTCGGAATTCCAGACGTTTATAACCGCCCGCTTGCTCACAAAGGGCAATTATTCATTTCATCTTTACGGCGACAGCATAGAGGGCAATTATGTATTGGCACGTCTTTCTATCCTAATGGGCAATATAGAGTATGCCAAGAAACTGCTTCAGCCTGTGCTTTTGGCCAACCCGAATCATGCTGACGCGAAACGCGCCATGGAAGAGATAAAGAAACTCAACAGCGTTATGCATGGCGGCTCGGTCAACCAGTAATACCGCCCATGAAATATAGCTGCAAGATTTTTGAAACTAATTGCAATTAAGCGTTGACAGTCCCGGATTGAACGTGGTAATATATCTCCTGCCGGTCGGGTAACACTGCCGACCCCTGTAGTTGCCTGAAAACAAGTTTTAATTAACTTCAAAAACTTGTTGACAGGAACAATTGAGTGCGGTATAATATACCTTGCCTGGGGGGAACATTCCCCGGGCTTTTGACTGAGTTCTTTGAAAACTAAATAGTGCAAGCGTGAAATAAGGTTATGAGTTTCAGCCTGCTAATGCAGGTGTTGGTAAAGTATGAACAACAGATAGACTCTCTTGAGTTGTTTATCTACGTTTCTTGCGTAGTGACATAAATATTCTTATGGAGAGTTTGATCCTGGCTCAGGACGAACGCTAGCGACGTGCCTAAGAAATGCA
>JAJFVF010000017.1 GCA_021371935.1 bacterium | reverse complement strand
TGTCTGACTTGGGACCATCCTTGTAGATACGAGTTCACCGATTAATCCGGGACCCAGGATACCGTCCAGTCTCTTTTTAGTCATACAAGGTAGAGGAAACCATCTCGCTAACGTGCTCAAGGCACTCGAATCTGCTCGTCTCCTCTACCAGGTGGATCATAGCGTCCTATTATCCACCATTATCTGACAGGCAAGGCAATAATACAAGGAATCTGCTTTGTGCTGGAGCAATAAAAGCCGGTGTTTGAGGTTGTATAATAACGCTGAGTGTTCAACTATGTCATTCCCGACCTGATCGGGAATCCAGAAAACTGCACTGCAATATAGCTTAAGTGTCTGGATTTCCGCATTCGCGGAAATGACAAAACACAATAATTCGTGAGCTGCTGATCGTCCGGGGTATTCCTGCCCCGGACGCATTTTGTGAGGGGCATACTTGCCCCGGCATTTTACATAAAAGGTATCTGCTTTTAACCAGCGTTTGACAGCTCTTCCTGCTTATGCATATCGTCCCAACCGAGTATCTCAGCCATCCAACCAGCGACCTGCTGTTTTATCTCATCCGCATTAGTGCAATAGTATGTCCATCCGGCGCGCCGAAGCATCACGTCGTCCAGATGAACCGCCCACTCGTTATTGCAGAAGTGTTCGACCAGTTCGCGTGACGGCTCCGGCGGCACAATTGCGCTTATGCCATCAGTTTCATCAGTAGGAAGCAGAGGCTGTTTGGAAGTCACACATTTTGTTTGTTGACGACCGAGGTACTTCTCTATTCGATCAACTGTCTGCTCGGCCATAAGCCGATATGTTGTAAGTTTACCACCACCCACATCCCACCATCCGGGCTTCTGCGAGACAATTAGGTGCGAGCGCGAAATATCAGACGGCCTGCCTCTCTTATCGGCAATAAGCGGCCTCAATCCGGCCCATGCGCCGATGATGTCTTTGTTGCTGAGTCCGATTGTGGGAAATGCCCGGCCAATCGTGGCGATTATATAGTCCACATCTTCCTGCTCGACAGCCACATCTTCGGGTCTGCCGTCATAGTCGGTGTCAGTCGTTCCAAGGATCACTCTTTCTCCCCAGGGGATCGCGAACAGTATTCTTGAGCCCTCTATAACCACAACGGCATCTGGAACCGGCAGTCGCTTCCGATCGACAACGAGATGGACACCCTTTGTCGGTCGCAGGCTGATTGCGCTTTGATCGAACTGCTCGCCCCATGAACCCG
The DNA here is from genome assembly GCA_021371935.1 of bacterium. Classification (NCBI taxonomy): domain Bacteria; species bacterium. The sequence goes on along the minus strand of JAJFVF010000017.1, from coordinate 7,883 downwards.
TAGCATTGATCACACATCTACTTTTCAGCTCAAATGTCTCACCGGTGATGCTGTCGGAGAGAGATAGATGCCAGCCTTCAGGTGCAGGCTCAGCGCTTATGAGCTTGCAGTAGTTAAGGACATTTACGCCTGATTTTGCCGCCGAACGCATTGTATCGATTACCAGACGCGCATCATTGGTCAGCCCATCATAATAGAATACACCGCCGGTGAGTTTGTTTTTGTCGATATCAGGCAGCAGGTCAGTCAGTTTTTTAGGGTTGAGTGAGCGAGATTTGCCCAAATTTCTTCCCATGCACAGGATATCGTATATCTTCACTCCGATCTGCAGTTTCCAGAGCGCCCACTGATCCCATAAGGGTCCCTCGTATGTAGGAAAAATGAACCCAAGCGGAGCGGATATGTGAGGAGCAATTTTGCTGACGATGCACTTTTCCACACTGGCCTCATGGACCAGTTCAACACGTCCCTGTGCCAGATATCGCAGTCCGCCGTGCAGAAGACGGCTGGATTTGCTGCTTGTGCCTGACGCTATATCATACTGTTCGACAATTGCGCAGTCGAGTCCCCTAAGTCCGGCGTCGCGCGCAATACCCGATCCGACGATACCTCCACCGGCGACAATCAGGTCAAGCATATTTTCCTGTAGTTGTGCGATTGCGCGTCGGCGTTCTGTGATATCCTGTATCATATGATGTATCCTCATGTCTAGAGGGAACTCCCGTTCAATGAAAAAGGGGATTTCCTGTGTGCAGATATACCAGTATATCACATTTATGCTATCCGAGTCAGCACAAACTTGACATCTCCTTTTTGCCAATCGTAACATGAACTGTAGTTGTGCACGAGGCACAAGATATATGCTCTGGCCAAGTCAGGAGCTGCAAACAGTAATGAATGACAGGATACTTCTCATAGAAGACGAGGCGCCGATTGCTGAATCGGTGGCCTATTCACTCAGAGCGGAGGGTTTTATTGTCGAAACATCCGGTGACGGACTTTCGGGACTATCCGCGTTTCGTACGTTTTCACCTGATCTAGTCATCCTCGATCTAATGCTGCCCAAGCTTAGTGGGCTTGATTTCTGTAGAATTGTACGCAGGGAATCCAACGTACCGATATTGATGCTGACGGCAAAGACTGAAGAGATCGACAGAATCATCGGTCTGGAGATGGGGGGTGATGATTACCTGCCAAAGCCCTTCAGCATCCGTGAACTGATAGCGCGTGTGAATGCAATTTTGCGGCGCATGCAAAGCGCTCGCGATGAAGATCAGAAGGCATTTTTAGAGGTCGGACCAATCCAGCTTGATCTTGCCAGAAGGCGAGTCACACTAGGTGGAAAGCAGGTGCATCTGCCTTTAAAGCAGTATGAGCTGCTGCGGGCATTGATGTCAAATAAGGGCAGAGTGCTCAGCAGGGAAGAACTGTTCAGGAGGGTCTGGGATGCCGATGCGGTCTATGACACGGGATCGCTTGACGTCCACATACGTTGGCTCAGAGAAAAGATTGAGCAGGACCCCAGCACACCGGCCTATATAAAGACGGTGCGCGGTGTTGGATACAAAATTGTTTGCGAGGGCGAAGATTAAGCTCTTTCTTCCAAGTATCATAATTGCGGTAATGGTGACACTTCTGGCGACCGTCATCATACACTCAGCCGGCATTCACTTGTGGGTATGGATTGTGTGGCTGGTAATCGCAGTTCTTCTTATATTATTTCTCTGCTATGCTTATGCGCGTGCTTCGGCTGTGAATGCCAAGCGCAAAGCGAACTTAGCGCATATAATCGCACAAATTGCTTCGGGTTCGGAATCTTTGAGCGATGAAGATTATACTCTGCTTGATGAGTTCGACACCGACCTGGTGAATGCTGTTAAGGGCCTTAGTGAAAGTGTAAGTGTTCTGCGGCGTGAGAAATGCCAGCGTGTGATAGTGATCGAGAGCATGGCTGATGGGGTAATCACAGTCGATGTTCATGGTCGCATTATGCTGTGCAATTCTGCTGCTTGTCGATTGTGCGATGTAAGCAACTTGCGAATCGGGATGCAGTTGGAGGATTCCGACGTACACCCTGAAATAATCAAGCTGTCTTATGAGTGTATGTCCGAAAAGAACGTTCTGACGTCTGAGATCAGGCTTCCTGGTTGGCCGCAGCGAGTCATAGGTATTCGTGCGGCATGGTATCGACAGGCGAATTCGTCGGAGGACTGTGCGCTCATCATGTTGCACGATCTCACTGACGTCCGCCGACATGAGATGAACCAGAGGGAGTTTGTCGCAAATGTCAGCCATGAGTTAAAGACGCCGATCACCGCCGTCAGGACATCCGCCGAGGCACTGCTTGCCGGCGCAAAAAACGATGAAGACTTTGTCGACAGGTTTCTGAACTCCATCATTGCGGAAAGTGACAGATTATCGTTGCTGATTGAGGACTTGCTCGATATTGCCAGGCGGGATTCGGGTATTACACAGACACAGAAGACAACTTGTTCTTTGGTAGAGATTATCAGCCGCGCCGTAAGGGTTATCAATCCGCAGGCCGTAAACAAAAACATATCGATTGAAGTCAAAGTTCCTGATGATCTGGCTGGCTATTGTGATGAAGCGCAGACGGTGCAAATGGTGCGCAACCTTGTGGACAATGCAGTCAAATATACTGCCGATGGCGGACATGTTAGTGTCGAGGCAAATGAGCATGAGTCAGGCTTTGAGATAATGGTCACGGACACCGGCATAGGCATACCGCAGGGTGAGTTGGACAGGATATTCGAGCGGTTCTATCGTGTCGACAAGGCTCGTTCCAGACGTTTGGGCGGCACCGGACTTGGCCTTGCGATAGTAAAGGACATTGCGGACTCTCATGGCGGCAAGATTGACGTGCGAACTCAACTTGGCAAAGGCAGTTCATTCACCGTGACATTTCCCGGCGCCAGTGGAGAGTAATCTTTATACAATCAGGCACGTTTTACATCTTGATTGCCGGGCCATTATTATGTAGAATATCTAAGCAATTTACGTTTAGTAATTGCACGATTGTTTGTGGTATTAGTGATGCAAACACTATAGCAGTATGCAAGGGACATACCGTGAATTACTTAGCGGGGCAATGTTCCCGTCAGGATTGAGGCAGAATGGAAAACAATGAAACAATAGGTGCCATACTTCTTCAGGAGAGGCAAAGACGCGGGCTTTCTCTGGAGGAGGTTCACGACGCCACAAAAATAACGGTGCATAATTTAGCTGCACTTGAGGAAGATCGGTTCGACCACTTTCCAAATAAGGTATATGCGCGTGCATTTCTGCGTGATTACTCCAACTTTCTTGGCTTGGACAGCGGCGAACTGCTGGAAAAATATGAGAATGATTGGCAGGATGTAATTCGGGAGGTGGTTCCACCCTCGCCGAAGCGCAAGTCTGTCTGGAAGAGTGTTTTGTTTACTCTCTTGACTCTGGTTATTCTTGGCGGTTTAGCTGCAGCCGGTTTCTATGACAAAGGGTGGGGAATAAAAGTCCCGGCCGCAGTCAGAGACCATGTCGAAAAGCCCGATGTTGCCCAGCTTCCAAAACCAGAGCCGATTGCGCCTGCAGTGCCGGCGGACTCGGAAACAAAGAAACCTGTAGTAAAGCCCGACGTTGTCAAACCAGCCGCACCTCAGACATTGACGCTTGAAGTGACTGCGACCAGGCCTGTATGGGCTGATATAAAGGCAGACGGTCAGAAGATCATCTATGGTGTGATGCCTGCAGGGATCAAGACAGTGACTGCCAAAGAGGTAATTTTTATAAAGGTGGGTCAGGCGAATGCCGTCAGTCTGAAGCTGGACGGCAAGCCTCAGCCTCCTCTTGGCGACAGCGCGAACATGGCCAAGAAGGAATTCAAACTTCCCGCTCAGCCGGCGGAAGCTGCGCCCACTGCTGGTTCTGATGAAGCTGCGTCAGAAGCAAAATCAGACATGACGACAAAACCTGTCGGCCGGTAGTTACGTTGTTGATTATGTCCGCGATTTTGTGGTATATTACACTTCGGCGTCAGCCGATGGTGTTACAAGCAAAAAAATGTTGCTTGAATGTTACCTATGCTATTGACAACGCCGGTTTGAGTTAGATATAATTTACAAGTTCGGGTCGGGGGCAACCTCGTCCGAGCACATTTGCCGACATATTAGGAGGCGATTAGCACACCTTTCTCGTTGTACTAATGCGGGAACAATTAAAGCTATCCAAGGTGGACTAACGCCCTCTATGTGTGTCAAAGAGGGCATTTTTATTGCCCGGAGTTAGGGTGGGGCAAGTCTCTTATCCCTGATTCCTAACATTTAAAACAGGAGTGTCAGTTTGCCGACAATCAGCCAGCTTGTAAGGAAAGGTCGCGCCAATGTCAAGAAGAAGACGAAGGCGCCCGCACTAAAAGGCAATCCGCAGAAGCGCGGTGTATGCCTGATCGTGCGAACCGAAACGCCTAAGAAACCTAACTCAGCTTTACGAAAGGTTGCAAGAGTCAGGCTCTCCAATGGGATGGAAGTTACGACATATATCCCCGGCATCGGTCATAACCTGCAGGAGCACTCCGTGGTTCTTATCCGCGGGGGCAGAGTAAAGGATCTGCCTGGTGTGCGCTATCATGTCATTCGCGGCACACTTGATGCGGCAGGCACAGCCGACCGCAAGCAGAGCCGTTCAAAATATGGAACCAAGCGACCCAAGTAAGTTTTAAGGTCAAAAAGTTCCAAGTCAAAAGTTAAGGGTCAGCCGGTTAAGGCGCAAGGACTTTTTGACTTTCCAACTTTCAAACTTTTTGACTTGTGTGGAGGATTGAAACAGTATGCCCAGAAAAGGTCCCGTTAAGAAGCGTGAGATAACGCCTGATCCGGTTTATGGAAGCAGGATGCTTACGCGTCTGATGAACCGAGTGTTGTTGGACGGCAAGAAGTCCGCTGCGGAAAAGATCGTCTACGGCGCTCTGGATATAATCGAGCAGAAGACGAACCGCAAAGGCATCGAGGTCTTCGAGGAAGCAATGAAGAACGTGATGCCGGTGATCGAGGTCAAACCGAGGCGCGTTGGTGGTTCAACCTACCAGGTTCCTGTTGAGGTTAGGTCAGATCGCAAAGTTGCTCTTGCTCTGCGCTGGATTGTGACATATTCCCGCAAGCGCGGTGGGCATACGATGGTTGAGAAACTGGCTGCTGAGATTATGGATGCGGCAAATAACACCGGTGCTTCCATTAAAAAGAAGGAAGACGGTCACAAAATGGCCGAGGCCAATAAGGCTTTCGCTCATTATCGCTGGTAATCTAATTTAGTAATTTATATTTTATATTGATTATTGGGAATGCAGAGGTTGGCTGATAATCAATATAATAATCAAGCAAACACCGAGCAAAATGCTCTGGATAATATAAAATATAAAATAATCAATACTAATTTTCGCAGGAAGGGGGCGGAAGATAGAGAGCAAAGTAAAGATCGATAAATCGGGGACGGGGTCATAAGACCCGCAGCCCGACGATCAAGCATGCTTTCTGCTTTCCCTCGGGAGTTTTTGAGTAAGGAAATTAAGATGTCTCGCGACTATCCGTTAGAAAAAATACGGAATATAGGAATCGCCGCGCATATCGACGCTGGTAAGACGACTGTAACAGAGCGCATGCTCTATTATACCGGTCGCATTCACCAGATGGGCGAGGTTCATGAGGGTGCTGCGACGATGGACTGGATGGAGCAGGAGCAGGAGCGAGGCATTACCATAACCTCCGCGGCCACCACCTGTATGTGGAAAGACAGCCGCATCAACATCATTGATACCCCCGGTCATGTTGATTTTACAGTTGAAGTAGAACGCAGCATGCGAGTTCTGGATGGCGTTATTGCAGTTTTCTGTGCAGTAGGCGGTGTCCAGCCCCAATCTGAAACAGTCTGGCGACAAGCCAATAAGTATAAAGTACCCCGTATAATTTTCGTCAACAAGATGGACCGTATTGGTGCAGATTTTATGCGTGTTGTCGAAAAGGTGCGGGAGAGGCTTGGGGCAAATGCTGTTCCTGTGCAGTTGCCGATTGGTGCCGAGAGTGGTTTCAAGGGTGTTATCGACATAGTGCGTCTCAAGGCTCTGGTTTATAATGATGACCTGGGAGTCGATTTTGAAGAGACAGCTATCCCCGATGATCTTCGTTCGGCGGCACTTGAAGCAAGAGAGTATCTGGTAGAGAAGGTCGCTGAGATCGACGACCACTTGATGGAAAAATATATCGAAGGTGAGAAGATCACCCCCGATGAGATAAAGGCTGGCATTCGCACTGGTACTGTGCGCAATAAGCTGGTTCCGGTATTGTGTGGTTCCGCATTCAAGAACAAGGGCGTACAGCCCCTTATGGATGCCGTGGTTGATTATTTACCATCACCGCTTGATGTTCCCCCAGTAGAGGGTGTCAACGCAAAGACCGGTGAGAAAATCACTCGCGAAGCATCCGACAATGAACCGTTTGCAGCGCTCGCATTCAAGATCATGAGTGACCCGTATGTGGGCAACCTCACATATTTCAGGGTCTACAGCGGTCAGCTGGAGCGCGGTAAGCAGGTTTGGAATGCAAACAAGGGCAAGAAGGAGCGTTTGAATCGCATTCTTCGCATGCATGCCAACCACCGGGAAGAAGTCCAGAATGTTTATGCCGGTGACATTGTTGCTGCAGTGGGTCTTGATACCGCCAGCACAGGCGACACTCTTTGCAATGAAGGACACAAGATTCTCCTTGAAACCATTCAGTTCCCCGAACCCGTCATAGCAGTCGCTATTGAGCCTAAGACAAAAAGTGATCAGGAAAAGATGTCGATTGCGCTGCAGAGACTGGCCAATGAAGACCCCACATTCAGAGCGCGCACCGATGAAGAGACCGGTCAGACGATCATCTCGGGCATGGGAGAGCTGCACCTCGAAATTATCCTGGACAGACTCTATCGCGAGTTCAAGGTAGAGGCCAATCATGGCAAACCGCAGGTTTCGTATAAAGAGACTATAACCAAACCCGTCAAGGTCGAGGGCAGACATGTAAAACAGAGCGGCGGTCACGGCCAGTTCGGTCATGTGATTATCGAGATGGAGCCGCAGGAAGCCGGAGCGGGGTTCGAGTTTGTAAACAAGGTAGTCGGCGGCGATGTTCCAAAGGAATATATACCTGCCGTCAAGCAGGGCGTCGTGGAGGCATTAAAGTCGGGTGTAGTTGCCGGTTTCGAGGTTGTCGATGTAAAGGTGACGCTTGTTGGCGGTTCATATCATGAAGTGGACTCATCCGATATGGCGTTTAAGATAGCCGGATCGTTGGCAGTCAGGTCTGCTGTCCAAAAAGGTAAGCCCACACTCAAAGAGCCTATTATGAGTGTTGAGGTCGTGGTTCCCGAGGAGTATCTCGGAGATGTAATATCCGACCTGAACGGACGCCGGGGCAGCATTACGCATATGGAAGTGGGCTCTGGTGGGACACAGCAGGTGGATGCAAAGGTTCCGCTGGCTGAGATGTTTGGCTATGCAACCACTCTGCGCTCTATGAGCCAGGGCAGGGCATCATATACGATGGAGCCGTCGCATTATGAAGAGGTTCCGGGCAATTTGGCTGAGCAGGTGGTTCAGAAGATGACCGGCCGCTCACTCGCAAGATAGTTATGATTGGTGTATCGGGAATTTATTCCCGATACGAGCAAAGATGCAATAGTAATTTGAATTAGAACCTTATTGGGAGGAAATGGATATGGCAAAGCAGCGGTTTGAGAGGACGAAGCCGCACGTGAACATTGGAACGATAGGTCACGTGGATCATGGCAAGACGACGTTGACCGCCGCGATCACTGCGGCTTTGGCGACGAAGGGTTTTGCGAAGTATACGCCT
>JAJFVF010000016.1 GCA_021371935.1 bacterium | reverse complement strand
GGGATAGGCTTACTTCTTGCGTCTTGCACGCAATATGATGCCCGATGCTCCGACGAGAAGTGTCACAATGCTTGCTGGTTCAGGAACCGACGGAGTTGAGCTGTGATTATTCACGGCCACGCCTCCGATCAGCATAGGAATTGCTCCTCCGAGGAGCAACAGTGGCTCTGAAAATGAGAGTCCGCCTGCAGCCGGTACCAATGCATCTTGCACGGCAAGTGCAGGAGCCGCGGTGATCGGGACAGCCTGCGGCAGTGCTTCTGCGGCTGCAGCCGCTACTTCGAGTACTGGAGCCGGTGCCACAGCCCAATCGGGCGCTGGCGACGCTTTTGCCAAAGGCTTCGGCGCTGGGGGCAGTTGTGTGCCCAATGGGTTACCGCAGCGCCACTCAAGCAGAGGCAGACCGTTTGGTCCTACAAACACTTTACTTCCGGCTTTCAGGACCCGCTGCTTTTGCTTTATGACATTGCCTTTTGAGATAAAGTAGACAGTAGTCCTATATGGCTTGTCCAGGGTTTTTATGCAAATGTTTTCGCTGAAGTACTTGCCCAGCTTGTCAGGAGATATGCCATAGTGTCTTGCGTAACGCGCGGCAACGCGCTTGTTGGACGTGAGCTGTGTGACGAACGAGTCCACGCTGTCCGCTTTATATACCAGGAATGATCCCGGATCGGTCCTGGGCAGCGCAAATGCAGATGTGCTCAAGCTTGCCGCCAGCATAATTAAGATAAGAGCTATGACTATTGTCTTTGTTCTTTTCACTTTGGCAAATCCCCACTTCTTATGTAAGGCGCAGCGCACCTTCCCTTTTATCCAAACATGATGATTGCAAGAAACGTGCCAAAATCATTATTGAACCTATGCTGGTTTCATTTTTGATCCATCTGGGTAAGTCAATTGACTTTTTTGGCCTGTTGGTGCTTAAATTTATATTGGATGGTGAGAATCTTAGGGAGTATTATCTGATATATGGAGTCCAGCACGATAGTTAAATATGGCGATGAAATTCTTCGCATGCGCGCAAATGAGATTGAGGAATTCAATGATGATGTCAGGTCATTGATAGAGATGATGTCCGACGCCCTGACTGAAAATCATGGTTATGGTCTGGCCGGTCCTCAGGTGGGCAAATCTCTTCGTCTGTTTGTGTATGATATTGGTGATGGTATGCATGCCCTGGTCAATCCCGTAATGCTCAGTGCCAGCGGTGAGGAGTGGGGCATTGAAGGATGTCTGAGCATACCCGGATTGCAGGGTGAGGTTCCTCGTGCAACACGTATTGTGGTTACGGGTATAAACGAGGAGGGAACAAAGGTCAAGATCAAGGCGAATGATCTGTTGGCGAGGGTGTTTCAGCATGAGATGGATCATTTGGATGGCACGATGTTTATCGACCGTGCCGATCCCGACACTCTCGAGACCGTTCCAGTCACGGATGACGACGAAGAAGAATAAAGGATAAAATAATCAATCCAAAATACTCATTACCAAATCAGTCGGGGTGTTGGTTTGAAAGTAATATTTGCGGGGACGAGTTCATTTGCGGTGCAGTCGTTGGAGAAGCTGATTGCTTCTGCGCATGAGGTGCTGGCCGTGATCACTCAACCGGATAAACCCAGAGGTCGTGGCCGTCAGATGCTGATTAGTCCTGTGAAGGAAGTTGCACTGGCTCATGGCATTCCAATTTTGCAGCCAGAAAAGATCAGTGATCCTGTGTCATTTTCAACAATAAAGGATTTCGGTCCGATTGGTGCGATGGTGGTTGTCGCATATGGCCAGAAGATTACCCCCGAACTGCTTGCCTGGCCAAAGTATGGTGTTGTCAACGTTCACGGTTCCATTCTCCCAAAATATAGAGGCGCGGCTCCCATCCAGCATGCGATAATATCGGGTGAGCACGAGACGGGTGTCACGACCATGCTGATGGATGAGGGTTGGGACACGGGTGACATCCTGCTCCAAAAGACACTCGATATCTTGCCGGATGAGAATGCGGGTGAGCTTTCGGTGCGCTTGTCATTGCTCGGAGCCGATTTGCTGATAGACACCCTGGATGGACTCGAATCAGGCAAGATCAACCCCATTGCTCAGGATGATGAACTTGCGAGCCTGGCTCGTTCGCTTCCACGCGATGCGGGAGCGATTGACTGGCGACAGCCGGCGAGTAATATTGTGAACCAGGTCAGGGGCTGCACACCCAAGCCCGGGGCATTTACACGGCTCAAAGGGATGATGATAAAGGTATGGAGCGCTGCTTTGAGTGACGGCGCAGCGTCGGGTGAGCCAGGTGAGATTATTGAGGTGAACCGCGACGGGATCAAGATAGCCGCGCTGGGTGGGTATGTGATCTTGCGCGAGGTACAGGCCGAGTCTAGGCAGCGCATGTCTGCCGCCGATTTTGCCCGCGGAGCAACTTTGAAGCCCGGAGACCGCTTTGGCTGATTTAGTATTGAGTATGTTGTATTGATTATTTCGAGCGTTTCAATCACAGTCATTCCGAACGGACGTGAGGAATCTACTTTGAACCATTCTACATATTTTGGTAATCGTGACAAGTGTTGCGGAATGACGCCTGAATCGAATGCTGGCCTGTTCCCTCTCCTGGGGGAGAGGGCTAGGGTGGGGGGCAGCTTATCGCAGAAAAACGTTGTGTAAAAAAGCAGAGCAACGTCTCAATCCAGTCATTCCGAGGAGGGACGACGAGGAATCTGCTTTGAACCCGACGTCACAAGGCGATTTTTTCTCTGGATTATGAATGTTCTGGGAGGGCGAGGCTCCTGCCGAGCCATATTCACTCAAAATATTGTAATCAACGAACGATTTCGGGGTATTGACAGGTTGTGCTCAAGCCAATATAATATATCGAGTCTGAGCTTGCGCGGGGGTGAGCGCGAATCCCGGCAATAGCCGGTCTGTTCCGTTTCTGTATAAGAAACGGAGGAGAAAATGGCTCCCACGGGGCTCTTGGAATCAAGATGGTCGTCGCGGTTTTCGAGACTGGACGACGAGCAGGTAGTTGAGTATGCACGCAGGGGGGACCCACAGGCGACTGAGTACCTGCTGAAGAAGTACAGAGGCTTTGTAGAGGGTAAAGCGCGGTCTTATTTCCTTACTGGAGCCGAGCATGAGGATGTGGTTCAGGAGGGGATGATCGGCCTCTTCAAGGCCATTCGCGACTTTCAGGCTGATAAGCGGGTACGTTTTCGGTCTTTTGTGGAGTTATGCGTAACCCGACAGATTATTACGGCTGTCAAGTCTGCGACTAGGTTCAAGCACGGTGTGCTGAATGATTGCGTTTCGCTGGATGCGCATCAAATTGGCGATGAGAGCGGATGTCTGCTTGATGTCGTAGTTGATGCGGGTGCTGGTGATCCTGAGCGTGTTTTGATGCAGCGGCAGACGATAAGGCTTGTGCGCACTCATGCGGCTCGGAGTCTAAGTGATCTGGAACGCGGCGTGTTGCAGGGATATATGGGTGGCAGGAGCTATCAGCAGATGGCTTGTAAGCTTCGCAGGCCGCCGAAGGTCATTGACAATGCGCTGCAGCGTGCGAAGAGAAAAGTCGGGCGCGCTCTGATGGAGCTAAGCTGAGCTGAGCCGACGTAGCTCAATTGGCAGAGCAGGGGTTTTGTAAACCTCAGGTTGCGGGTTCGAGTCCCATCGTCGGCTCCAATTAGACCGAAAAACTAAATATAAAATATAAAAATCCCAAATATGAAATAAAATTGGGGGGATGCCCGAGAGGCTAAAGGGGGCAGACTGTAAATCTGTTGGCGATGCCTACATTGGTTCGAATCCAATTCCCCCCACCATAATTTGAATGTCCGGCTTCCAGCTAGGGCTTGGCAGCCGGACTTTTAGTGTCGTGTGCCCACATGGCGCAGGGGTAGCGCACCTCTTTGGTAAAGAGGAGGTCATGGGTCCGAATCCCATTGTGGGCTCCACAGATTAAAAAAACGGTTATCAGTTAGCGGTTGCCAGTTGCTGATAATCTACATTAATGGTCAACCGACAACTGAAACCGACAACTATTTGGAGGCAAAAGATATGGCAAAGCAGCGGTTTGAGAGGACGAAGCCGCACGTGAACATTGGAACGATAGGTCACGTGGATCATGGCAAGACGACGTTGACCGCCGCGATCACTGCGGCTTTGGCGACGAAGGGTTTTGCGAAGTATACGCCT
>JAJFVF010000015.1 GCA_021371935.1 bacterium | reverse complement strand
CGCCTTTCTCCGCAGACAGGGACTTGTAAGCTTGCTCTATACACATCAGAGCTTCGCTTGATTCTCGTGAACCGCCGTATGCTGAACGGCACGTACGGTGGTGTGAGAGGTGAGGTCGGTGACGGCCTCACCTACTCGATCAAAAATGCTTGATTTGAATAGGCTGAAATATTAACGGTTGATTCCCGCAACCATATCCCCCTTGCTGTCCTGATGTATCAGATAGCGGTCCTGAGGCATCTTATATCTTGAATCACAAACCGGATTGCCGCCATTATCCACACCATCCGGTCCCACACTGTAGAGTAGATAACCCTTGGCTGTCTTTTTGTAGATGAGCGGTCTTTTTGTGTTAAAAGGATCTTTTGGTATCGTGCTCAGATAAGCCGGGACGAGGTCCTGGAGTCTGCTCGGATAGTTGCCGTGGTCAGAATGATAAGCCTGTAGCGCCAATGAGACCAGCAGGAGAGCGTTTCGGGCTTCAGTCTTGTAAGTGTAGTCGAACCATATCCTGTCGTAAAGATCGACCATTTCTTTTCCGTATGGGTAATTGGGTGTGACCTTGATATGGGCAGTGTAAGAACCTTTGCTGACACTATCGATATATTGGTCCATAAAGTTCTTATAGTTATTGAGAACCTGGCTTTTAGTGCAGGTCAGTAGCCGTGCGCGGTCCTTCCAATCTGTCCTGTCATTCAATGCGATCATGGGGACATACTTTCTCCAGTCGGAGCTTTCCAGAATCGGCATCATCTCAACTTGGGTGGATAAGCTGCAGTTTTCCAGCACTTCGGTAAAATCCGGCTTACCTGCCATCAGCTTTTCCAGCCGCCTTGCGGCAGCTTTGGCTTCAGCTCTGTTCAGTTTTTTAGCAGAGTCCCAGATGTCTTGAGCTACCAGAGACCGAATAGAAGTTCCCACTAAAAGGCTAAAGTCATTCCCACCTTTGTGGATGTCAATGCTGAACTCCACGACATCCAGATAGCTGTCCATCGAGCCCTTCCAGTCGCCAAGTGCAGCCTTTAATCTACCGTCGAGCTTTAGCAGTCGCCCCATATTACGAAACTTTGGAAATGGTGGCCACGTTCCGACTGTCCAAGTTTGCATCGGCTGCCTGTACTCAAATGAAAACCCTTTGCGTAACGTTTTAAACGCTTCGGCGTTATCATCCAGTATTTGCTTCCATTCAGTAAGCGTTTGTTTGCCTTTAGGATTTTCATATGCCGCGTTGCTTATACTGTTTGCGTCAACGATAGCTTTCGATGCTGCAACGGAATAATCATAAGCGTTTGGTGAGGGCATTTTTCGAGCAGGAACGGATAGTCTTGGAGTGACATTCGATGTGTAGAACCTAAGTGCTATGATTGCGGCCAGTGCAATTACAACCGAAATTACAACAAACAGTAGTTTCCCGTCTTTTTTCTGATGAGCCACTTGTGTCAAGTCCTTTTAGTTGATAGATGTTTAGAGATAACCGGGTAATTCAAGTTTAGTAGTTCAACATGGGATTGGTGGCCGGGGAGGGACTCGAACCCTCATGAGTTGCCTCGGCGGATTTTAAGTTCTATTTGACACCGACACCATCGATTATTACGGGTCGATATAGATATTATAGAAGATAACTTCCAATATGAAAAGTCGTTTGTGGGCGTTATGTGGGCGTTATGAGTCGAACAGGATGTTGCCAAAAATGTTGCCAACTCGCACCGCAATCATTCCACCTTCACCCACACACTCTCCGTCCGTGGTTGCATACGTAATGCCGCCCCTTTGCCCTGTATGCCGGTTGCTCTGGTACGACCGGCAGCAGCGCAGGCCGTCTGAAAATCCGACCGGGTCCAACCGGCAT
>JAJFVF010000014.1 GCA_021371935.1 bacterium | reverse complement strand
TATCTTCAGCGAATCTCCGGTCCAATGCTCGACAGAATCGATATCCACGTCGAGGTTCCACGCCTGAAGCAGAACGAACTGATAAGCAAAGCTCCTGGCGAACCATCCGCAAGCATACGTGCCAGGGTTAAGGCGTCTCGTATAATACAAAACAGGCGGTTTGCAGGCACCAAAATATTCTGCAATGCCCATATGACCCCACGGCACATGAAGCAGCACTGCAAACTCAATCAAGATGCTGAAAACATGCTTAAACAAGCTATAGAACAGCTTCACCTTTCGGCTCGCGCATATGACCGAATCCTCAAACTCTCCCGCACCATAGCCGACCTCGCCTGCTCCGATGACATCCGGGTCGAGCATATTGCTGAGGCTGTGCAGTATAGGAGTTTGGATAGGAAGTATTGGAACTGAGCTACGCGATTCCGCAGTTCAGGTGTTAGGAGATAATATTTCTTAAAGTAGAAATAGCTCGATAGCTAAATGACCATTAGCAAAAAACAAGAGCAATTTCCGAATGTTGGTAATTTAGTGTCATGTGTCCAGTAAACTCTACGTTTATAGCTTTGAAGGCATATCCACAATCTTGATTCTCGATCCATCTGCGTAAGCGATCATTTTGCCATCAGGTGACCAGGAATAGGAGCACCAACCGGCAGCAGGACTGTCTGCTCCAGAAAACTTCACGAGTACTTTATGCTTGTCAGATGCTAAATCATACAAAACCAACTTGCCACCTTGAACACAGGCAAGCAACTTACTGTCAGGCGATGTTCTAGGCCACATTGCACCATCTCTGGTAATAATTTTATCTTGCTTCAGAGAATATGAATTGCTGAGCCAAAGATAAGAACCACCACATTCATATGTGTCATCTAGCACAGACGCAGCTATATAAAAAGTTGGCTTTTGCGGATTTTGTAGTGAACCGCAAATGGTCACAACATCCATCCATGGATTTACCAGCTTTTCATTCGGAAATGGCACAGACAGATTGCGGACTTTCTTAGTAGAAAGGGGAAGCATTCTAACGAATACGCCTGAAGGTGCCAAGCTACCACTAAATAGTAATGTGCGAGAATCGGAATCATAATAAACATCACCTGGAGCACTACCTCCAATTCTATCAGAGCTTGGGTCACCACTGAAATTCTGATCGGTAAGTCGTCTGGGCTTTTTTTCATCCAATTCCATCTGCATGAATGTATAATGGATTCCATCTTGGGTAGCCCAACCAATTCTGTTGTCGTCCAGCCAAAACAGTGTTGTTGCAATACCTTCACCATTAGCCTTGTGCTTTAGTGTCACCAGTTGCTTGAGGTTGGTTCCCTGGGTATTGGACAAAGATAGTAACCATATACTGTTTCGGCTGAGACCTCCTTTGCTAGGATCCATATCATCTTTCCATCTAGCGGCACTAAATGCGATCTTGTCACCCTTCGGTGACCATGCTACAGATCCTACACCATATCCTTTTGGCATACTCCAGGTATCGCTTTTCGGAACTGCATGCTGCCTTGCGCAACCTATAGTGAACATAGCTATCAATAATAGAAGCACTGATAGAACAACTCTTCCATTGAGTATCATTTCTAGCTCCATTTTGAATATGAATTACGTCATCAGGGCGCGATTTTTTTGTTGAACCGCTCCACTTTACAGGGAATACCAACCGAAGCTTTTCCATGTTCCGCGCCATGAAGTACGTATGTTTCCCACTTATTCTTCAGATCCACGATATTGGCTCTGTTAAGTATGATACATCCATACGAAGAGGTATAATGCTTTTCCCCATTTATGATTTGCCCTCCGTGTGCAGGGTCCCAAATGCCGTGGATGTGGAAAGCCTCTCGCTGACGTCCTGCAGGCCAACCTTTGACTTTGGCTCCACTGATATGGATGATCCAGGGTCGATACATATAATCAAGACCATCACCTCGAGACGGTACGCCCTCCACTTTTCCACCGACACGTGATGTTCGTCCAGTCCTCCACAAACCAGGAGGCAGAGCACCTACATATTCACCATTCTTGTTCTTTGCAGTAATATCCCAGTAACAGCCGCTACTTGCATCCCAATGAAATCGCTCACATTTGCCATCAGCGGTATATACAGTTAAATACAGGTAGCCTCGGCTGCCATTTCCTCCATCCCAGTATTTCCGCGGCCCCGCGCGATAAGCCAACTTAGCACGTTCAGACACCACCCGTGCCTGTCTGGGGCATTCCACTATTGTCACAATCGGCTCGCTGCTCTGCGTACTCATAGCCGATTGTGTCTGCATTAAACTTTCTGAGTCAAGCGCAATCCGAATATGCTTGTGTGTATCATTCCAGAAATCATCATAAGCAACGGCCTCAATCTGATGTACCCCATTTCCAAGGTTCAATGAACCTGCATGAAACGTATAGTCTATGTAGTCGCCGCCAGCAACTTCATCGTAACTATCCACCAATTGATCATCTACATAAAGCTCGACAGTGGTTATTCCATGAGCGGAAAACCTATGCGCTGTATCGCTTGCGCTGACGACTATGTCTGAGATAGAACTAACCGATGCACCGTCTGTGAGGTTAGTAATGTCAATAGAAGCCGGAGCAGTCTTGGTTGTAAACCACATGTATTGAGAAGCCGTACTGTCACTCCAAGTCGAATCTGACGCAGCCACAATCATATAGACATACTCTGCGTTCGGCGTAAGATCAGTCAGATTGAATGTATATTCGCCACTTGGAGTATCATTTTCTAATGTATGCCAATCAAGTGTCGAGATGCTCGGGCCGACCTCGGCATATTTTATAGCCGACACTACCGGCACGTCAACAAGTGTATCAGGATCGGATTCAGAGACATCTTGCGAGCTATACGTAATATCGACTGATGTAGACGAATTTATGCAATAGCTGATGTTACCAACAGCCACTCCATCTCTTGTGGTCAATGTTTCCTTCGACGAAATTGCAGTTGCGCCGGTTACAGGATTAGTAGCAATTATATAGTAGTCGTAAATAGTATTTGGCGAAGCCGCTGGAATATCGACCTGATGTATTGTCGACACACCATCTGACATCGCAACCTTGCCCATCGTTTCATCCGAGCTATAAACCAGATACCCGGTCGTAGGCACATCGGTTACCCACAACACGCGCGGATGGACTTCTTGTGTAGAACTGTCTACAGAGGTAATCTGCGGCGCATCTGCAGGATGCTCGATAATAACCTGTTTCTCGACAGAAAGATCAAGCAGGCCATCTGCATTCGCTCGTTCGATAACAATGCTGTACAAGCCCGGAGGAACAAACTGACCACTATCGTCCTTGCCATCCCAGGACACGGAGCTAGAGCCAGCCACAACCGACATCGGTGAGTCACTTGCAGTTATATGACGTACTGTCTCAATGCCTGTGTTCCCATTCAGCATATCGGTAGCCGGCCTTGGATCCTGACTGCTGATGCAGGTCTCCTGGTCATAGTAGTCTTGGACATAAATGTTGACTGAATCTGTGTAATCAGATGTAAATTGCAAACTGATGTTGCCCGAAGTCTGTGGATCAAACCTTGAATCCTCTACCGGGCTTGTGATATCGAAACTGTTCACGAAATAAGACCGGGTTACTGTTGCTTCATTAGGCAAACTCGCGCTGCTGGTACGAAGGATTATTGTTTGAGGACCAGGAGTCTGATCCAATGTGATAGAAAATGCACCGGTCTCAGAATCGGGTGTCACCGACTCCCAAGTTACACCATCATATGAGTAGTAGACTGGCTGGCCTGAGTCAGTATAACCGCTAACTGTACCGTCATCATCGCCTCCGTATTCTCCCGAAGGCCATTCAAGAGTCGGTTGATCTGATTGAGTATCCTCATCAACAACATCGATTGTGGCGGTAATACAGTCAGATTCACTTCCTACACCTGCATTATCCTTCGCAACAAGCGTCATAGTATATGTTCCTGAATCAACTGGATCGCCATAGTCGTCGGTGCCGTCCCAGGATAGTGAGTTTTGTCCATCAGTCTTGTCGGCCAGATTATTAAGTTTGTCAGTGGTAGTGCTGTTGGCGAGAACTTTTACAGTGTTTCCTGCAGAATCATAAATGACTGAGGTCAGGTAGGCTTCAGTTGCATACGATCTTCTGACAGGCTCACTCACATCAAACGATATTTCAAGAGGAGTTGAAGAACCTAGCGTATAAGTGAGGCTGGTCGATAGGTTACTGATTTGCAGACGCTGGCCGGCAGTCGGAGAAGTTGTTATTGTGATCGGATAGTTCCCTGCATCGACATATTCACCAGACGAGTCTTTGCCATCCCATGTGACAGTGTTTTCTCCGGCAGCAGTACTGCCTATTATTGACCTGCCAGCAACACTCACAGTACAACTGTCGACTGCCGAACTTAGCGTATAATGAATTGTGGTCGTGCTTTCGCTTTCTGCGCCAGAATAGCAGGGCGCATCCGTGTAGACATTGTATACTGCTGGGATAACATTAATGAAACCACTCGTGTATCCGATATGACCATCAGAATATAGGAAGCCTTCTTTATATGCTCCCACAGGTGTTGACACAGGTGGATACCATGTGACAGTATAAGTATAGTACAAGTCTCCTCCAATAATTGTTGTCTGATAACTTACTGGCATTGTTGCAACCACTTCTCCGCTATCTTCTCTAATAATTAAAACTGCCTCTTCATTATCATATGGTGTGCAGCTTGATATAATAATATATTCACCATATGCAGCACAGGCATTTAGAGTATCTGAAGTAGAATAACTGGTACAACCCCCTAACCAAGTCTCAACAGTCGTTACATCATATATGTGACAAGCCAATCCATCATCATACGGTAATAGTTCAGATTTCTCAATACTAAGTCGACAGTCCGACGAATCCCAGGTAATTACGCTCGTAATTGCTTGAAATGACAAGGGCGCACCAAACGGTTTTGACCCAGAAACCGGTACAACCTCTGAACTAGACCAGCACTGTTGCAACACTGTTAATGCTGCCCAGCACACAATTATCAAACCAAATGTTTTTTTGCACATTGTATCACCCTCAAACAATACACATTTTTGCTCTATTTCAATTACAAGATGCTCTGCTTTCAATCAACCATATTCAGCAATTGAATAAATCCTCAACTGCAATTGTGGCTCAGCAAAAGCTACTGCAAACTGAACAGATTGGCTCCAACCCTGTATCGCACTTTACCTATCTCTTATAGATGGCTAGAACAGGTGTAACCAAACTGCAATAGCTCCGGCACCGGTTATAACATTGACATCATTGAGCAATTCACATAACATAGGTTACTCAGCATCAGCGTTACCCGGAGCAGTATGGAACGCTATCCGGAAGCGGCACATCCGTAAATAGAATGTTGAATTCTGCCGTATTGCTCCAAGCTCCCCATCCACTTGAGTCGTAAACGCGCACCTTGACTGTGTACGTTGCCCCATTAGTAAGAAGCCGGACGATTCTTGTTTCGCTGTTACTACTAACAACACAACCCGAGTTCCAATAGTCGAGAGGGTTGGAAATGTTTTCTACATATACTTGGTAATGCGTGAACGAACCACTGGCCTGCCACGTAACCATTGGGGCGAAGTCAGTCGTGATCCCTATAGGAGCGGTAACAATAACCGTAGTCGGTGACGATGGGTCAGGTAATTCGTATGCGCCAATATCAATAAAATTGGTTTCCTCATTACCGACACCAAGAACATCAACTTTGCGTATATTGCCAAATGCATCAGTTTCACCACAATCAATACTGTCCGTCCCAGCATCAATACACGGTGAGTTCGACTGAAGACTATAGTCGCCTGCCGAGCGATCAACAAATAGCGGATCGCCCGAGATGTTTCCATTCACACCGATAATATTTGGTGCATCGAAACTATAGATGCAGTTGTTGTAATATGGAGCACCAGACATACTCGCACTCTTTGTACTGCCCCAGCTCGCAATAATATTGTTTTTTGCCACTGCAGTTGAATCACAAATAACCCATGCATTAATGATGGTATTGTTTAATATTATGGCACCTGCATTACCAGAAACTCCAACACTTAATGATTCTTCGTTCGGTGTGTTTGCTATGATTAAATTATCATGCATGGTCGCAGCAGCCATGATATAGAATGAGTAGTTGTAAAATGAACTATCATTTTCGAACTTGTTATGTGATATTTCAGAGGGAGCGCTGCAATATAAGAATCCTCCCACTTGATTACCACCATGCCGAACTATAAAACCATCGATAACCGTTCCGGCATATGAAGTTCCAATCCCAATAGCCACCTGCGATCCTTCTGAATCAATGATCGTTTCGTTTTCAATCCATTGTCTTTCCTCACGAGTTATTTCCTGACCACAGAAACCACCATATACCGCAACAGGATTAAGCAAAGCTATTCTCTCATATGTACCTGCTGCAACCCACACTTCGTCACCAGTCAGTGCCGCATCGATAGCTCCCTGAATTGTAAGTTTGGGATGCTCCCAGGTAAACCCGTCGTTGCTGTCATTGCCCGTCTGCCAATTTACATGTATCACTTTCTGTCCGCTTCGATAAATAACTTGATTATCCACGCTTGTTGAAGCAGTATTGCTGTTGTTACTCGAATCGGCAGCGCTGTCTGCAGGCACAGTAATACTCACGATTCCATCAATGCTCATCCCACTCACTGCGACACTATATGCCATATGATCACCTGAGTCGGTTACAACCGCAGTTGTCGGGCAAGCTGTGCCACCAAGCACAACATCACTACCATCGAATCCGGTGACCGGCTCGCTGAAGAGGACTGTAAAGTTAATAGGAGAAGTGTCTGTCGGATCAGACTGATCGGCAGCCTGTTCGACCGTGACATTCGGGGCAACTGTATCATAAGCGCTTGCAGGTATTATCAAGGCAAGGCCATCCATAAAGGTACAGAACTCATAACATTGGTTGGCTATGAGCCATGTGCCATCACCAAATTCATTGTATGCAACAGTCGTTCCACCTTGGTTTATAGGATCAAAACCATGGAACATGGATTCACACCATCCGGCATTCACAGCTTCTCCCCATGTCTTTAAGGTAGTTCCATCGGTAAGAAAGATCAAATCGCCGATATAACTACCGCTATCCACTGGAATATCATGATTGAACGGCACACCAATCCAGTGCCATCCGCCGTCGACCGAACTAGACTGACTTCCCGGTAAAGAAATCACCATATCCGTCTTGTCATAACCGCTAGGCAATCCGTCAGCAAAACCAGTGTAACTGACTGTGCGATCATTATCGACATACCATTCATAGCCTTTACCAAGCACAATATTGCCAAAGGATGATCCAGCCGGCTCCTCCCACATATCCCAGTATATGTACAGCTGCGTTGACGAATCCCACAGAAACAGTCTAGTATCCAAATCCTCTGAAGATGCAGTAAATAGATCCATCGGATCGGGGCTGAACGGTGCAAGCGGCGCTGAAATGTAATTGTAGCCTGCGTATACAGGAAAACTTACAGTGTGACCCACGTCCACAATCTGTATATCGGCCTGACTTCGGGATCTTATCAAACGGCAGAGAGTGGTATCTTCGACCTCGCATGAACTAATTCCTGTAACCATCACATGTTCATTCAAAGATGGGGCTGTCATACCTGAACCTATAGTAACTTTCACCTCTTCCGGTGATCCATCACATATCTCAAACCATGTCGGAGGGCTGGACGAATCAACATCTGTGACAGTTCCGCATGTTCTGATCAACAGCCCAATATTGTTCCAGCCAACTGCGCCTGTGATGCCAGCCTGCCCGCTGTATGCTCCGCCACCGATTGTTTCATTATTCATGGCAAGTGGTGTCAGCTCTTGCGCACAGTTTGTAACGACCGAATCGGCATTTATATAGCGCTCGCCGCCATCAGTTTCAATAGTTCCAAAGACAGTCACGTTCACATCGACTGTAGTGAAAGCAGGCTCAGTTACGACTTTGATGCCGGACGTGCGATTCTCAGCTTCAATATAGAAATAGTCGGGGAATATTGCAGTCACAACTGCATTGTTCAAGCTTACGTACGCACCATCCGGCGCTGACTTCGCATCATGTATCAGGCCTACATACTCATCAGCACCGATATCAACAGTGCCGTATAGCACACGTGTATCGTTGTCAATATCAACGCTAGGTAGTCCTGAAGCAGTATTCGAGCCACTGTTGATACATGGTGAGGTGGACTGTAGATGATAGTCACCACCGCCAACAAGCAATGGATTTACATTGATATCTCCTGTAATCCACCCAGAGTCTATCCCCATGTAGTCCCAATAGTCATTGTCATAGATGCAGTTGTGTGACAGAGTTGGGTACGGACCCTCCTCTTCATAATAACATTCTATACCGCATCCGCCACCTCCGGCACTTGAGTTGAAAGCAATGATATTGTTACATATTTGTGCACCGGAGTTATTGCAGAAAATCCCCACAGTCCCCGTCGTCGAATTGTTGCCAACTATCGTATTATTCGTTATGACCGGATCATCATAAGCCATAATTATACGCATGCCTTCGCCATGAACCGTCGTACCGTAAATAAGATTATTTGCTATCGTAACCGAACCATCACATAGGATCAGTGTATCATCGTATTGATGGATATAGCAGCCTGCAAGAACGTTGTGGGAAAATGTCACATCACCAACAAATGAAAAATAGTAAGTGCCCGTGAATTTGAAGCCGTCAATCGTAATCGCAGCGTTTGTCGCAGTCGCACCGACCGTTCCACCAGATATCACTGTGAGATTCGTAACCCAGTCTCTGGCATCACGGCTGCTCTCTGTCCCCGCAAAACCACCATATATACTCACACCGTCGGGAACTGATGTAGATATAGAGTAGCTTGTCCCTGCAGCTACCCAGACCTCGTCACCGCTTTGCGCGATATCGAGCGCTCCGTCAAGTGTATCTTTTGCTGTATCCCAGCTTAAGCCGTCGTCCTCGTCGTCACCGTCAGTCTTGACATAGATAACAGCGAACTCGTAGGCTCCAACCTCTACATTCTCACCTGTTATCCTAGGTTTGCAGTCCAAATCCTTGGACTTCGCAAAGTCGGGAATACTCGCGCTGTTAATCTCATCATCATCACCCGCATTTGCGCATGGAGAAGAAGACTGGAGGTGATAATCGTCATTTGAAGCATCTACAAACAAAGGATCGGAATTGATTTCCGTGGCCGGTGGAGTCCAGTTTAGCGGAATGGCCGTATATTCACCGCATGCACAGCCGTATACACAATTGTTGGTAAGTACTGCATAGGAACCGCCTGATATACCGATGCCGCCGTGTACAATGTTATTTGATATATGCACTGCTCCAGTGCAGGACGAACAATCTATAGCAACTGCGCATTCTCCAGCATTGTTGATTATGATATTATTTGTAAAGCTCGGTTCGCCCTGATTGGATACACAGTATATCATTGGTGCCTCATCGCTATGAGGATGAGAGGCTCCACATATGATATTGTTAACAAGTGTAACTGACCCAGAGCAAATGACTAGAGGATCAACATAGTTTTGAGGAATATTGCCTGGAACAATATTGTGAGAAAATACTACATTACCGCTAAATGAGAATGAACTGCAGTCTGTGAACTTGAAACCGTCAATTGCAGACATTGCACTGCTTGAACCTGTCACGGAAATTGCTCCGCCAGTTATGGTGGTAACGCTTGTTTTCCAGTTCCTATCGTCGCGTGCGCTCTCATCGCCCGAGAAACCACCAAATATCATAATACCAGCTGGAACAGTAAGATTTTCTGTATAAGTCCCTGCTGCCACCCATATCTCGTCTCCGCTTGAAGCATAGTTTATAACAGTCTGTATTGACCCAGCGGCATAATGCCAACCAAGCAAACTACTGCCGCTGCCTGTGCCTCCTTCCATAACATAATGTATATCGGCGTGTACAGGAATTGCACATAGCATACATACTAGACCAACCAACAGAATTGCATGCAAAAAAGTTGTTACCGGTTTCATATCGACCATCTTCTCCTATTATTGTTGAGCTTCTTTATTATAGCGCCCACACACATATATTTGCATTTTATTTTAATGATATTTAACTCAACCAGGAACGGCAACCAGACAACGTATGCGTAATCCCATTATTTAGCACACCTTGTTGTCACTATATATGCACTATGTTCGATTTTACGACACTTAACGCGCCCGCCGGTGCTCAACCTTTTCATTACCACACAATTGCTAAACTATGACGCACTACTCTTTACGACATAGTGACCCATACTAATATATCGTCTCTTGCGGGATAATCAGATCAAGTTAATGGATATTTATGTCTGCAAGACAACCAAGAAGATGAAAATTTTAAGGCACAGGATATGAACATTGGTAACGTGACGCAGGATAAGCCTTTGAACAGGCTTTTGAGCGTACAGTCTGGCATGGCAGAATGGCAACGCAGGTATGACCGAAGCCCATAGCGACCAACCAAAAGAAATCCTGTTTTGTATCCCTACACAAAGCATGTTTGTTCGGTGACATGAAAGATATTGCCTTTTGGATGTTTCTGGCAATCTTCATTCGGATCCAGATTCTGGTTTCAGCGTTTTCACAAGAGAATAGAATGATTTCCTCTGTAACAAACCTCGGTTATCCAAATGCAGGAGATTTTGTCGTTTTGAACATCGGATTTATGCAGCAAGCGCATGGTGATAGAGTGAGAAAATATCATATAGTTTTCTCTAAAATCGAGCTAACTAATCTCAATAATATCTTGACTTAAGAGAAATATTTTGCAGGACATTGTACCAGTTATGCCGAAGAGACTTCGTATTAAACAAGCTCTGCATAAAGAAACAGCAAGTTACTTATAGAATACATTTAAGAACTCAGCAATCAACAAATGGAGGTTCTACCGATGCATTGTCCCAAGCGATTGTTCGTAATAATCAATTCTGTTATCATCATTGCCACAACTGCTATTTCAGTTTATGCGCAATCTAAATCCACATGGGATAACCAATCCGAGTTCGCACTCGATAAAAATCCTAATGGTGCTTGGGTTTATGGTTGCCTGGACAAAGAAAATCAATTCGTTCCGTATGACTCAACATTTGATTTAGGCGATGGAATCATAGGCTGGTGTATGAATGATGATCCGGATTCCAGCGGCAATATTACGATAAACATTTCAGATAAGACAGTAGTAAAACATGGCGTCTCTTGGGAGCCGGGCCAGATATGTCTTCATCCGGGATTGTTCGGATGTAAAGCCGTGCTGAGGTGGACATCGCCAGTTACTGCCTCACTAAATATGAGAATTGGTATAGGAGCAAAGTCTAAAAACGGTGCTCCCACTAATATTGAAATCCTGCAGCGCGGAAATCGTCTCTCCCAAACGGCAATGTGTGGATTTGCGGGAATCAGCCGCAATAAGTCCGGCAGATTTGGAGCAAATCCAGAAATAAGTTATCAACCTTCAGTCCTAGTGAAAAAAGGCGATACTGTCGATATCGTAGTCTCTGACACTGGGAAAAGCGTCACTGGACATGTTGCATTGAGCCTCTCAATATTTGCAAACAGAGTTGTGGATTCAATACCTGCTGACCCAGATACAGATAAACTTCTCCAATCCTATTGGATAGCTCAAACCAATGTTACTTCCTTACTTGATCTTAATAACACTTATGGTTTTGACACCAAATCCGTATTGACGCTACTTAGGTAGAAGGGTGGCAGAGATGAGACGAATAACGACACTGTTCATTCTGATTGTAATTATGAGCTTGATGGCTCTGACAAGCGCTGTGGCCGTCATATATGTTGATGGCGAGAATGGACTAGATACCAACACCGGAACTTCCTGGACTTCTGCAATGAAAACAATATCAGCTGGTATATCCCGAGCTGTTGAAACAAGTGATGATGAAGTAAGAGTAAGAGGTAAAAACGGGACATTTTCCGGCGTCTACGAAGAACAGGTAACGCTGGTGGAGGGAGTCAGCGTTTACGGGGGGTTTGCAGGCACTGAGACTGGTCCTATTTCTCGGCCTGATTGTCCACCGTCCCCTGATGTTGACTATGAAACAACAATTATCAATAATACGGGTGACGGTGCTGTCTATGCTCCCACTGGAATAACGCAAGACACTGTATTCGACGGCTTTACTATCACCGGCAGGACTGCAATGGTTTCCGTTATAAACTGCGCTTCGTCCTCACCTACCATCAGCCACAATCGGATTATATTTAATAGAGTTTGTGCAATCTATACTTCCAGTGGAAGCCCTGTTATCCAGTTCAACACCATAAGGAATAATGGTGGTAATGGAATAAATTGTGGCACTTATGCTTCCGCCACGATAAAGAATAACAACATAAGTGGTAATGGCTGTGGAATTCGCTGCTACAATGGCAATCTCATCAGCGATAATTTCGTTACTGGAAATAGTGGAGCCAGTTTTGGTGGAGGCATTGCATGCAGCGGTGATTCTACGATTGTAAACAACACAATCATATCGAACTCCTCCCTTAGGGGCGGGGGAGTATACATCTATGGGTCGCCTGTGGTGAAGAATAACATAATTGCATTCAATTCATCAGGTGTAAAAATAGATGCATGTTCACCTATTTTGGATTACAATTGCCTCTATGATAATCCTGCATACCACTATTCAGACGGATACCCGGCAGGCACGCATGATCTTATAAACGATTATAACCCAAAAATCGTAGACATAGATTACGGTAATCCGCACATATTGAACAGTTCGCCATGTAAAAATGCCGGCGATAACACGGTAAACAGTTCATCTTGCGATGCAGACGGCGAGGCAAGAGCAAACGGCATTATCGATATAGGTGCCGATGAGTATCATTCAGACGACCATATCCAAACCGGACCGTTTGTTGTAATAAAGGTAGACGGAATATATGGCGATGACGACAACGACGGTTTGTCGTGGGATCATCCTCTGCAGACTATACAAAGCGCTATCAATAAAGCTGCAACTTACGGCGGTGATGTATGGGTTAAAGAGGGAACTTATAATGAGGACATATCCCTACAAGCTTACGCACATCTCTATGGTGGTTTTCAAGGATCCGGTTTTACAAGAAATTGGAACGATTACCCGACAACTATATATGGATCAGGTACCACACGGGTTGTAACAGCAAAATCGGTTGGGCGCTTTGTAAGCGGTATTGATGGATTTACTATAACCAATGGTAATTATTCCGGTGGTGGTGGGATATATATCTATAGTGCCGACATTGACATATTAAATAATATCATCGAATACAACACTGGAGATGGAATCAATTGCTACTATGGTTGTTTCCCGTATATTGCATCCAATATTATAAGAAACAACTCAGGTGATGGCATACAGGCTGGAAACTCTCAACCAATTATTGTAAACAACATAATAGCATCAAATACAGACGGAAGTGGAATACGCATATCATATGCTATTAGTACCAACTCCGCAGGTTTGTACATCACAAATAATACAATAGTATCCAATTCAGCATCCGGCATTTATGCCTCTATGGCACCAGCATATATATCTAATAATATTATCGCGAATAACAGCGGTTATGGGATATACAATCAGTATAATGGTTATTCTTTATCGCTTTTCAATAACAATGTCAATGGAAATTCTACTCCCTACTATCCGGATGACTCGTCTCTACCACATACTTCCGATATAAACGTATCGCCTCAGTTTGTCGGCGGCGGTAATTATCATCTGCAGCCGACTTCTGGCTGTATAGACGCAGGATACGATGATGCCTTAGGACTACCTAGCATTGATATGGACGGTGAATTACGTGTTCAAGGAGCATCAGTAGATATAGGTGCTGATGAGGTTGTTGGTGAAATATACAGAGCGAAATTGGCAGCTGATGGAACTGTTGTCAGATTACCCGACGTGGTTGTTACTGCAATATTTCCCGATTTCTTTTATGTAGAATCGAAAGATCGTACGTGTGGTATCAAAGTAGTCAGTGAGCCCGATTTCATGACTCCCAACGTGGAAGTTGAAATATCAGGCCTTGTTGGGACTGATAGCGGTGAGCGTTATATATATGCCAATACAATAACAGTAAAATCATCAAACGAAGTAAAACCACTGGCAATGAACAATGAGACCATTGGTGGTGGATATTTTGGCGGCCAGGAAGGCATAACAGACGCTATTGGTTGGAACAACATCGGTTTACTTATTAGAACTTGTGGCAATGTCAAAGAAATAGACACCGCAGTTCCGCCAGCCTGGTTCAAAATAAGCGACGGATCGCCTGAGCAAGTCAGAGTGGCCATCAGTTCCGACATAACAGCTCCCGCGCTCAATGAAAATGTAATGGTCACTGGAATTAGTTCTTGTTGTGTAGACGATACCAACTTTCGACGTTTGATAAGAGTACGCGATCAGGACGATATTCAAACCATTGACGTAGGACATGAGGTTAATATTCCAATATATGCAGGATTTAATTATATCGCAGCCCCGCTTGCTCCATTCAATCCTGACCCATTAAGTGTTCTATCTGTTAGTTCGGATGCTTTACATAATGTCATAGATTGGTGGGATTCTCAAACACAGCAAAACGTATATTGGAATGATTTTGAAGAACCCGCTGGGGCATCTTTTGGAAACATTGTTCTTGGTAAAGGATATGAGTGGTATGTCGATAATGATCGCACCGTTAGTTATGAAGGCTTCGCAGATGGATTGCCATGTGAATATGACAAGACAGATGCGGTAATTTCTTTGCCAGGCAGTCAGTCCGGTTCAGAATCCGGTGGCTGGCATTTTGTTGGAACACCGTTCAACCATAATGTCCCAGTAGACAGCGGAAACTACACAGGTGACTTAATATACCTGACGGATGGAACGACTCTAAAAACCTGGGGTGAGGCAGTAGAAGCTGGATGGTGCGTATCTCAATTCGATGGCCTTGACGCTATAAATCAAAGCGGAACATCTGTAGCATATGATGATCTTGCTGACAGCAGGTTTTTAATATCTAACCAAGGTTACTGGTTCTATACATATAAAAGCAATCTTGCTTTAATCATACCTGCGGACATTAATGACACGACAGCCCCGACCGTAACAATCGAACAGGCTGCCGATCAGTCTGACCCTACAGATGCTTCTCCCATTAACTTCACTGTCATTTTCAGCGAGCCTGTAATCGGATTTGCATACAGCGATGTCTTGCTCAGTGGCACAGCTGGTGCAACTATACCGGATGTATCAGACTCCGGTGATCACATGACGTTTAATATAGCCGTAAGTGGAATGATCGGAGATGGAACAGTTATTGTGGACATTCCTGCAAACTGTGCTGTTGACAGTCACAATAATGGTAATGCCGCTTCGACGAGTAACGACAATCGAGTTGTCTACCGAACAGGACAAAAGATTATTCACGTCAATGGACAGACGGGTAATGACGAAAACGATGGTTTTACATGGGATCATCCTAAACAGACGATTCAGAGTGGTATCGATGAATCCTTAATAGGTGACGAGATCTGGGTTGCGGCAGGGACATATGAGAGAATAGCTTTACTTAATCCTGTTGCGATATATGGTGGTTTCTGTGGTCAGGAAATAACTCGTGAGGAAGGACAATGGATTGAAAACAAAACGATCATTGATTCAGAAGGATCGCAAGGGGCTATTACGATTGCAACTTCATCTGCCGGAACGGTTATCGATGGTTTTACCATTCGGCATGGTGGTGATCAATTGGGAGGATTCTTATATTGCAACGCTCCCTCTGAAATATCACATAACAAGTTCGAAAATGATAGTTCATTCCATGACAGTTCATTATATATCATGGCTGCAGCGACCCTGCATGATAATATAATCATAGCAAACACCCCGAACGAAGAATCATTAAGTGTTGGAATTTCTGGTAATGCCGGTGCCATAATATTAAGCAATACCATTATCAACACATGGGTTAGTTGTAGCTCTAGTGCGGTAGCAAAAAACAATATTATTGCGAACTGGGGCAATACCACGGGTGTGAATTCAGATGGTGACCCTTATTACAACAACTGCATATATGGTTTCAATGCACAAGATATAATTGGCTCAAATGGAAACATATCAGGCGACCCGCTATTTGTTGATCGATCTGCAAGTGATTATCACCTTCAGCCAAACTCGCCATGTATTGATACTGGAATTGATACAAATGCATCCGATTCAGACTATGAAGGATCAACTCGTCCTATAGACGGAAACAATGATGGTGTCGCGGAATTTGATATTGGCGCTTATGAACACGAAACAATTGATAATATTCAACCAACTGTTACCTTAGTTACAAGCGAGAAAGAAGATAACACAGTAGCAAATCCATATGATCAGGGAACGGTTATCGATATTCAAGTCAAGTTCAGTGAAGCTGTACGCATTACGGGAACTCCACAACTTAGATTAGCAACAAGCCCAACTGCAAGCACATTGATAAATTGTACAGGTGGTGACAATACCGACACCCTTGTATTTACTTATACAGTGGCATCAGGTAATGATTCTCTCGATCTAGATTATTCCGATTCTGATGCACTGATACTTAATGGTGGCACGATAAAAGATACAGTGGGTAATGATGCTGTATTGTTACTGCCTAATCCTGGGAAAGAAAACTCGCTTGGGGCAAACAAGAATCTTGTTATAAAAACATCACCTACTCCGACTAACGTAATTTATGTTAAACCTAGCCCAGACGGTAACGACAGCAACACAGGATCGAGTTGGGATAGCGCATATGCAACCATAACATATGCATTACAGCAAGCTACCAGTGGTAAAGAAATTTGGGTTGCTGAAGGTACATACAGTGAACGGATAACGCTCAAGTCCGGAGTAAATCTTTACGGCGGTTTTTGTGGAAAAGAATGGCTCAAGGATCAAGCAAATGCGTCATTTGATGAGTCCGTAATTGATGGGCAATCAGGCGGTGCAGTAGTTACATGTACTAATATTAGTTCGAATCAACCTACAATATGCGGTTTCTCAATCATTAATGGAAGCGGATATCTTGATACTGGTAATATTCATGGCGGTGGAACTACCCAGAGATATGGTGGCGGTATTTATGTATGTAATAGTTCCCCCACAGTCAAAAATAATACGTTTAGAAGCAATACGGCCAGTGTAGGTGGGGATATTTTCTGCTCGACTGGATCTATAGTAATCTCCAAAAATACATTTAGCACATCTACTTATTATAGTAATCTGAGCTTAAGAGATTGTACTGTTGATATCAATGGCAATCTTATCAATTGTGGGATGTCACTTACATCTTGCTCTGGTAATTTTACTGATAATTTACTACATAACCAGACATCCATAACTTCAAGTACTCTTATAATGGAAGAAAACCGGATCATTGGTCTGTCATATACTATTAGTGGTGGGCAAATCACTATGCGCAATAATACCATATTAAGAGCCTGGATCAATTCCTATTCGAGTCAGTTGCTTATTGAGTACAATCAAGTTATCGGGGGTCATATTGGTATAAGTAGCGGTCAGAACATCGTCCGTAACAATAGAATAAGCGGAAGTGTAAGTTGGACTTCATCAACATCAGAAGCGACCTGTTCTATAATCAATAATACAATTGTTGGAGGCAAGGAAGGTATTTCATTTGGAGGAACTGGAGTTCTTACTATTGCAAATAACATAATATCGAAGAACAATATAGGGATATGTGGCTCATCAGGAGCAAGTATTCCTACTATTTCTTGTAATTGCGTCAGCGGGAATACTACCCACAATTATGAAAATTTGCCATCGGGTACAGACATCACTACAGATATATCTGTCAATCCACAATTTATAAATATTGAGTATGGAGATCTCCATATCAACCAAGAATCTCCTTGTAGAAATGCCGGAGACGATATCTACATTTCTGAGACTTGGCTAGACATTGATGGGCAATCGAGGAAAGAGGGTACACATGTAGACATCGGTGCAGATGAATCCTATGGAGAAGTGTACACTATAAGTCCAAGTCGAATCATATACGTCAGTAAATCCGGAAATAACTCAAATGATGGTCTTTCATGGGATAACGCAAAACTCACCGTACAAGAGGGTATTGATACAGCATCTGTTATAGGTGCAGATGTATGGGTTGCAAAGGGAACATATAACGAATATATTGTTTTGTCGCCTTATGCTTATGTCTATGGTGGTTTTTCAGGCACGGAGACTAGCATTGAGCAGAGAAATCTTTCACTCAATCATACAACAGTGGAATCCACCAATGGAGTTAGTGCTAGTTTCAGTTGTACAGGTTATACAAATAAGCCTAGCATAGATGGCTTTCGTATTATTTGTAATGGTAGGACGGCAAGTAGCCAGGTAGGTCTATATGTAACAGGTGATGTCATAATTACTAATTGCTATGTTTGCGATTATCCAGTTGGTTTGCAATGCTATGAAAGTGATATGGTATTTGTCGGAAATACGATAACTCGTTGCAATTGTGCGATTGAATTGAATGAGTCAACAGCAACGATTGCCAATAACAGACTAATTGCAAATTCAGATAATGCTTTATGGATAACAGATACTACTTCAAGTGAACCAGCTAAGATTATATCCAATGTGATTACTGCAAATTGTGGTTCTGGTATCTATTTGGGGTCTCCAGCTCTGCTTTACAATAACTCAATTGTTCGCAATGAAAAGAATGGTATCCGTATGTATGAAGCAGGCGTACAATCGACTATTGCAAATAATATAATAGCTAATAATGGATGGGACGAAATATACAGTAATTATAGTTGTTCTCCAACTCTTAGTAATAACTGCGTGTACAATGGTGATTCCGTTTTCTCAGAATACTACAGGGTTAATGGGCATGCTTCAGATATAAATGTCGATCCACAATTAATTGATACAGCATACGGTAACTTCCATATATGTCCTGATTCACAATGTCGTGACGCAGGTAATGATTTGTATGTTCTTGCAGATCTAACTGATATTGATGGACAAGAAAGAAAGACTGGATCACATGTGGATATTGGAGCAGACGAATCATATGATGAGGCTTGGCCGGTAGGGCCTTATACAGTAATACACGTAAGTGCGGCTGGTGACGATGAAAATGATGGGCTTACCTGGCAAACAGCAAAGGCATCAGTACAAGCAGGCATTGATGCTGCTTCGTTGGTCGGAGGAGATGTTTGGGTTAAGACTGGTGAATATACAGAACCGACTATTGATCTTAAGATATTTGCTCATTTATTTGGAGGATTTGCGGGCACCGAAACTGATTGTTCAGATAGAAACTGGAAATTAAATCGCACTGTGTTGAATGGACAAGGCTTGTACAAAGTCTTAAAAGCTGAATTTGCTGGATATTTCATGAGCCGGATTGATGGATTTACCATAAAAAATGGGTTGTCTAGTAATAATAGTGATTATTTAGGTGGTGGCATATCAACAAAATGTTCTATGACTATTACTAACAACGTTATTGATTCTAATGTTGGTGATAATGGTGGTGGTGGCATCTATTGCAATTGTGCCGAGGTAAAGATTCTAAACAATCAGATATCTAATAACAGATTGATGAGCTATGGATATGGTGGTGGAATTCGTCTTACTGGATGTCAGGGTTTAGTTGCAAATAATCTCATAATTGGAAATAGCGCTTCTCTCGGAGGAGCTATTCACAACTATTTTTCTAACATAACCTTCGGTACAGGTGATTCCTTAAAGATTTACAATAATACAATAGTAGGTAACCAAGCATCTTATGGGGGAGGCGCGATATGTTTTGGTGACTCGAACGCTTCTGGCGCTAAAATTGCGAACAACATTATTGCGTATAACTCTTCCGGTATAACTCGCGAATACAGTAATACCACATACACAATCAAGAATAACTGTTTTTATCAAAACAGTGACCTCGATTTTGATGGTTTGCCAGTGCCCGATGCCAGTTTTAATAATATATATGAAGATCCACTTTTTGCAGACAAAAACTACTGTAATTTCCATATACAGCCGGATTCATTGTGCAGAAATGCCGGTGATGATAGCTGTATATTAGGTTTATACGACATGGATGGGCAAGATAGACAAGAGGGCACACATGTAGATATAGGTGCTGATGAGTCATATTCGGAAACATGGCCGACAGGTCCATATGATATTATTCATGTAAATCCAAGTGGTAATGATGAGAATGATGGCCTGAGTTGGAGTACTGCAGTTAGGACAATACAAAAAGGGATTGACAGAGCTGCAGAGAATTCATCTGATGTTTGGGTTGCAGCAGGAACTTATAACGAAAATGTCGTTATGCGACAAGGCACATCTCTGTACGGAGGTTTTGATGGAACTGAAACAGACCTTTCTGATAGAGACTATATAACTAATAAAACAATAATTGATGGCCAAAATCTTAGAAACGTTGTCATTGTGGAAGCAGGCTTACTAGTTCGAGTGATTGATGGATTTACTATTCTGCACGGTACAAGTGATTATTTATATAATTATGGAAACCACGGCAGTGGAATTGGATGCAGGGGATATATACAGTCAATATGTAACAATGTGGTATCTGATTGTAGCGGTAATGCAGATTATGCAGCTATATGGTGTAAGTTAGGTTGTGGTCTGATTTCAAATAACCAGGTCTACCGCAACAGTTCAAATGGCATCGCTGTCTATGATGGAAGTAGCATAATATCGAAAAACCAAGTCTATGAGAATGGCTGTTCAGGTATAGTAGCAACGGGAACTGCGACATTAGAAGGTAATCTTGTCAGAGCGAATGGAAAATTTTATCCTTGGTGGGATGATCCTCTTTATCACGGGATTCAAGTATATTCAGATTCTACAGACTCAGTGGTGAAAAATAACATAGTGCTTGCTAATGTGGGTTGCGGGATATTAACGACGGGTAATGAGGCAGTTTGCAATAATACAATTGTTGGAAATGAGGGTCCAGGAATTTCTGCAGGTGATTCTGATTATACTCGTGACATTGCAAACAATATTGTCGCATATAATAAGTACGGGATTAAAAACTCATCGGCACAAATTAACAATAACCTCAAGAATAATTGCATACATGGCAATACCTATCAATTTCTTTATTGGCCTGAAGACCCAATAAATACAAATGGCAATATTGACTCCAATCCACTACTTGGAAATTGGCAATATGGTCAAGTGCACATCCAGCCCAATTCACCCTGTCGTAATGCTGGTGATAATTCAATCATCGACGACGATTGGCTAGATTATGATGGACAATCTAGAAAAGAAGGGACGGCTGTTGATATAGGCGCTGACGAAAGCTATGATGAATCAATTTCAACAGGCCCTCCAACAATAATCCGCGTTTCAGCTACCGGCGATGACTTAAATGATGGTTTATCGTGGGATTTCCCAATGCGAACTGTTCAAGCAGCAATTGATACGGTAAAAATATTAGGGGGCGAAGTTTGGGTTGCCGCCGGAACATACCAAGAATGTATAGAAATCTATCCTTTCGTGCATGTTTATGGCGGTTTTGCAGGCAATGAAACTAGCCTGTCGGAACGCAATTGGACGGAGCATGAAACGATTCTCGACGGCCAAGGATTGGGTTCTGTAGTGGTATTCAAAAAGGCTGGTCATTATTGCAGTTGTATTGACGGATTCACTATCTGCAACGGTGTTGGTGATGACTACGACTACCTTAATTATGGATATACACATGGTGGTGGAGTATTGTGTTTAGCCAGCTCAAGCACTATTGCAAACAACTATATACATTCCTGTAATGCCGAATATGGCGGGGGAATATATACCAAGTGTTGTTCTGTTCATATAGAGAATAACACGATCATTGGTAATGTAAGCACATATTCGTCTGGTGGTGGTATATGCAGTGATTACGCATATGATGGGCAGATCACGCATAATCTGATTGTAGGCAACACTGCGGAACGCTGGGGAGGCGGTATTTTTGCTTCCGGAGCAGACGTTATAGGAAATGTGATTGCTGGCAACTCTGCAAATGAGTCAGGTGGTGGAATTAGTGGTGGAGGAAATATATACAACAATACAATTATAGCCAATTATTCTCAAGGCGAAGCCGGTGGAATTGACAGTGGTCAAATGATAGTAAACAATATAGTGGCGTTTAATTCTTCGGGTGCTAGATACTGGGGGGGAGATGACTATAATTCTAGATATTACAATAACAATGTCTTTTCCAACGGCGAGGCAGATTATGAAAACATGCCCGATAGGACAGGAGTGAATGGCAATATATCTGAAGAGCCTCAGATAACAGACTGGGGGCACATCAGCGCAACTTCCCCATGCCGCAATGCAGGTAAGAATGATGTAATAAATTCGGGTGATGTAGATATTGACGGGCAGGCTCGGCAAGAAGGAATCCGAGTAGATATAGGAGCAGATGAGTCGTATGGAGAAACCGGTAATGAGAGGCCTACTCTTAATCTCTCCATACGTTGTACGAGGTATGACCAAGTAAGCGCATCATGGACCTTTGGAAGCGGTATTCAATCCTATCAGTATGCCATCGGAACTACTCCAGAGGGAAGTGATGTTGTCGAATGGACGCCGACAACAGAAAATCAGGTTTTGGTAACTGACCTTGACCTTGAAGATTTTAAATGCTATTTCTTCTCTGTTAAGGCTATTTATACTGACAGTACTGTAAGTCTCCCCACATGGGCCCCATTTATAGTAGATACTCGTCCAGATGTTCTCACACTAGTCACTGATGTAGATGGAGACAATGCACCACTTGGATCGACGGTCATATTTACCGCCAATGTTAAGGATTTCTGTGGAAAGCCCATCGCAGGGCGAGATGTAGTGTTCGAAGTGTTTGGTGGTGATGACTCGGTGACAACTCAGACCACCGATGCCGATGGAAACGCATCAATATCCGTGACTGGAACTGAAAGCGGATGGGTAACTGTGCTTGCAAGAGAACAGCAGCCAGGCTATGGATGGTTTGAACAAGAAGCTTCTGTGAAATTTATGCAGGCAATCGAAGTTATTTCTCTAATAGAATGTAATCCTTGGTCTAGCGATACAATGGCAGAGCATTCAGGCCTGTTCATTACGGCGTTGGCTGAATTATCAATAGAGAAAAATGTAGCTATAAAATATGGTGCAGTGGTGTTTGATGACAAGAGGTGTACACACGTTTTAACTCCTAGGGATGTTGTAGAAAACAATGAAGATATATGGCAGTGGTTATTAGGAGAATGTGATGACAATCAAGCATGCACCTTGTGTGATAAGAATAGTGATGGTTGGGATGCAATCGAGGGTCTGGAAGCTGCTAATGAATTGTTCTCTACAACCGCGGACAGAAAATACATCCACGTATTCACTTTTGCAAATGCATTCTGGAGATCACCCGGTTTGGAGAATTTCCCTCCTTACACAGCTGGTTATTTTGATAAGTGTTTTGAAGCTGGAGGTTGTTCTTCACAAGCCGAAGTTATATCGATTCTTCAAAGCTCGGGATGTAAAGTATATATAGGCACCTCATGGAGCAGTGGCTTTCCGTGGGAAACACTATATGCTCCATTGGCAGTAAACGGTGCTATTGAAAATACGCCAGATCAAGTAGAATATGACGAGGAAGGTGAGGAGATATCTCACGTTCATGGTGAGTATTATAAGCTCCTTACAGATCTGCAGGGATTTCTTTCTAATTCGGATGATGACTCAGGTCTGACTGGAGAAAGCGATACCATACAACTGGATCCTTATGATCCAGCGATGGACAACAGTGAGGCTGAGGAAGATGCTCTTCTACAATCATTTTCTACCAATGGTACGTCAACAACATTCTCATGGGACGCTTTACCTGTCATGATATCTACCAATAGTGCAGTTGACAGTAAACCGTATTATCCATTCAGTTATCACCAAAAAGCAGATGGGCAAGTAGAGTGGACCTTTAAGAATCTAACTCCAGGTAAGGCAGTTCGCTTCATTGTCCGAGATCCAGCAGATGAATCACCGTATGCTCGGCATCCCGGTGGGATACCATGTGGT
The DNA here is from genome assembly GCA_021371935.1 of bacterium. Taxonomy (NCBI): domain Bacteria; species bacterium. The sequence goes on along the minus strand of JAJFVF010000014.1, from coordinate 54,582 downwards.
GGAGATAACAAGGTGCCTGAACATTCTATCATACAACCTGCGTCATCTCCAGATTACGGTCAGATAGACGTGGTTGGCGACACCAGTCATCACAGTCACCATGGAAGAGTTATATACTACACTCCCCCCAGTGGTGTAACATCTGTTAAAATCAAGCTAACGATAACAAATCAGTTTGCTGGCAATAACTATAGAATCGATATGACTACAATGAGAAAAAGACTGATTGCAAAATCGCCGATTTTTGTAGCTTGGAAAAGAGAATATCTTGAAGTTGATAGAATGTGTATCGGATCCGAAATAAACGATGCTCTTACTGGTGGCAACACTGTGGATATTGACTATACAAATTCTCCATTCAATATTACGGATAGTATCAACTTACGAGACGATCTCAATGTGGGTGGAGAAAACAAGTACGTTTTAGATGTTGTTAAGGATTATCAAACCATGACTACCACCTTGGTTCTGGATAGCCCTCTTCAGTTTTCCTATCTAAAATCTCGACATGCTGTGGTACAACTTAGAGGTAAGCAGTTTCCATTAAACTTCGATTGGCTGGATAATATGTACGGCAAGTATGGCAGAGATGAATGGACAGATAGCATTGTCAGAACTTCTGATGGCGGATGCTTCGTCAATTTCACTCTTGTTCCCACGTCAGCTAACCAGCGGAGAGTGATTCCGTATCGAAATATTTTATTAGATAGTGACTTAGATGCTTATAACGATACTTACTTCGACCAAGAAGGACAATCGAATGTTGTTCATGTTATGGCAGTAAACAATGTCCAATACGAGAATAAAAATGTTGATGGCCTGTCTGAGGCATCTGCAAATTGGTCTTATGTTTGTGTAGGTAAAATAGGTGCTAACGCTGATCTTCAAGACCCCCAAATTCAAAAGTATATAGGAATGACTTTGTGTCACGAACTTGTCCATCAGTTTGACACAGACAAATGCGATGAAAAGCATCCTACGGGTGGCCGATACAAATCTTGGATAGGCGGTATATGCCCCATGAATACTGGCAATCCACCTTTTCCCACAGTTAATGCAACAGAGGATGAATTATGCCGTTATCATTTAAATCAAGTTAGAATTAGTCCGGATGATCTATAGATCATAACAAGAACTTAAAATTGCAATTACTGTGGTAGCACTCATAGTCACTTGGTTTCTGTTTGTGTATGCAGCCGATTGGCCTTATAACGCAAGAAAACTATTGTGCTTGTCCAATATGCAGAGCGGAGAAAGTTGCTACCGGCTACATGATAATTCCCGTGCGGACAAAGGTTAATGACAACGAGTTTAGCCGATACTACCAACATAGTCATGCTGATCCCGAATCACAAGCATGTTTGGGTTGGATGAGGATCTGTATGTGCCGGACATATCTTCACCGGAAGCTCGAAGAACCTTACAGGCAATCTGGAAATTGAATGACGCTTATTTTGAGAAAGAACGTAGGAGCGATTGGCTCGATCAGCTAAAAATGGCTGACTTGTAACCGAATGCTATTTCCAAATGAGCATCAGTAGCAATTTAGCACTCGACGTACTAAGACAACAGCCAAGAATACACATAGTAATAGGCAATAAAGCTTATAAAGTCAGCGCACTAGCTTAAGGCTAAAGTTAACAAGCTATTCATGGTGAGGTTCGATAATTAAAGAATGCTGATTTATATTTACAGTTGTGTCATATCCCACGTTATATGGAGGAGAAAATGAAGCTTTACTCTATTATGGTTTTTACACTGCTTATCTTGGCTAATACAGGTTTTTGTGCCCAACAGGCCAACGAACCAATTACTGAATCTAAAACATCTACTTCTACATTCACCCAGATATATCTCTGTGCTGTCCCTGAATCGATAAACAGGCAGATCGAAATAGGACTGAAGCAAATTGAAAGCAATGGTATTCTATCGGCAAAAACTGAAAATGATATCCGAAATGCAGTATTAAATACTGGGGATGATTCAGATCAAAAAATGTGTGGGTACTTAATTCAACTTGTTAGTCCAGCTACTCTGCCGGTTCTGGCTGATATATTGAAATCATCTGACGAAGATTCCCACCTAAAAGCAACACATGTCAATAGCCGCCTCAACTAGACCATGCATGAGCGGCATAACTATACCACTTGAGATTCGCATGGTCGGTGCCGAAAAGTCAGCATGATTATTCTGAAGTTATCTCCTGCTGTTGGTTTTGTTTCGGCTTGGTCACCTCCTTTCTTCGCTGCCTCTGACGATAGCTGTCCCCGGTAATTATGGTAACCCGCGCATGGTGGGTCAGCCTGTCTAGTGCCGCCGAAGCCAAGAGCGAATCACCGAAGAGTTCCGGCCACTCGGATGGTGAACGATTGGATGTCAGTAAGTTGCTCCCACGTTCATATCTGCAGTGGATTATCTCGTAGAGGTCTTCGGCTCCCTGTGCGTTTATTGGGCGCAGACCGAAATCGTCCAGGATTACAAGGTCCGCCGACGTGAGTTTGTGCATAACTCTGGCATATGAACCGTCCGCCCTGGCCGCAAACAGATCGCCCAGGAGCTTGTGTGTTGAGAACGAGAGCACTTTGAGGTCGCGCTTTATTGCTTCGTAGCCGATAGCTGTTGCCAGATGGCTTTTGCCGACGCCGGTCGGGCCACATATGAGCCAGTTTTCATGTCTGGTGATGAAGCTGCATGTTGCCATCTCCAGCACCAGCGCCCGATCTAGGGTTGGAGCAGCGGCAAAGTCAAAGCCCGAAAGCAACTTCAAGCTTTCAAAGCCTGCCATCCGTTCCATTTTGGACTGCTTCTTTTGGCGGCGGCGTTCGATTTCATCGTCAATCAAAAGCGCCAGGAACTCGACGGGAGAAAGCTTCTGCTCGCGGGCAAGTTCGGCCCTTTCCTCCAGGGTATCGACCATTCCCGACAGACGCAACTCTTTCAGCTTGGGTAAAAGAGGATGGCTCAGCATCTTTCCACCTCCCCGAAAAAGTCACTTGCGTTGCGAGCGAACTCAAAGAGCTTGAAGCTGTGCTGCGTGTTTTCTTCAAGCGACTGCATATCCAGCCCGGCTTTCAGGATATCTCGAATGCGCCTGTAGCGTGGATCGCCGTAATGGAGGGCGCGCTCGCACGCCGCTTCCAGACGTCTGTCGCCATACTTTTCGGCGAGAGAGATGATTCCCTGCACTGCCCGCAGGTTGTCCAGCGGCCTGCTATCCAGCAATGTCGATACGGCCTCTCCACATTTCGGACCGATTGCATATGCTCTACGACGGCAGTAGTCGCGGGGACGGGAAAGGTATATCGACTTTTCCAGCGGATAATCTTCCAGACGTGTCACACGCTGGCCCCTGCGCGACGCTCTTTCATGCGTGACGACAAGTTCCAGACCATTGTAAATCTGCACGACCCGCTCAAAGAGATATACTTCCAGCCTAGCGCCGACGTATTTGAATGGCGCTGAGTAATAAGCTCCGGCAACTTCAATATGACAGTCCCGATGGACCTTTGCCTGACGCACCTCGACAAGCTCGAAAGGCTCACTCGGAAGAGGCAAGAGTGCAGGAGCTTCCATTTCAAGAAATCTGCACAGCGGCTGCTCACGGGTCGTCCCGTGCGTGCGCAGCCCCGCTACTTCGCTTACCCAGCGCATCACTTCCCGATTTGCCTCGTCGATGTCAATGAACTCAGTTCCGGCAAGGAAATTGCGCTGCACGTAGTGGACTCCATTCTCCACCTTGCCCTTATGCTCTGGAGTCCTCACCCGGCACGGATGCACCAGGAATCCGTAGTGGATCGCCATCTTGCGATAAGGCTCCGAGAGGATTGGATCGTCCAGACTTGCCTTTATCATTGCCGCCTTGAGATTATCGACCACTACTTCCTTGGGCGCTCCACCAAACGATTCAAATGCGCGTCTATGGCAGCCGATCCAAGTAGCCATCTTTTGGTCAAATACGAACTCCACATATTGGTGGCGCGAAGACGACAATGTCATCACAAAACAATATGCCTGGCGCAGCTTACCAGTCTTGCGGTCTCGCATCTTGCCCGCGGAGCCGAAATCCACCTGGGCTTCCTGGCCCGGCGGAGTCTCGATCCGCACAAAGGCTATATTCTCCTTGGGCAGCAGGTTCGCCACAAACCGCCGCACTGATGTGTAGCTGCCGGTGTAGCCATAATTCTTTTTCAGCCTGTTGTGTATCGCCACCATTTCCACACCCTGCTCGATAAGTGCCTTTACCACCTCGCGGTATGGCTCCACTGTTGATATATTGCTCTTGCGATATGGAACCGGCAGCCCGACCTGTAGGTCTTCCAGCTTTGGCAAAGTGGCTGACGGCTCCAGGTATCCCATCTGTTCTGACCACCTTGCATAACGGCACACCGTATCCCGAGCATAGCCCAAATCACGGACTATAGCGCGCTGAGATTGACCGGATTTTAGCCGGTAGATAATATCCAATACGATCTGCACTCTGAGTCTCTCCATTACTGCCCTCCCAACGCAACAAGTGTCCGTCGGAAAGGCGGTCGATGGCAACGGCATGAACCTCAGAGTGGTATAGTCATGGCGGCGGTGGGTGGTCTACTTATGCCGGCTACCACTGGTATAGTCTAGCGCGGCTAATGACACTCAAGCAAGCTATAGAACAGCTTCACCTTTCAGCCCGCGCATACGATCGCATCCTCAAACTCTCTCGCACCATAGCCGACCTTGCCTGCTCCGATGACATCCGGGTCGAACATATTGCTGAGGCTGTGCAGTATAGGAGTTTGGATAGGAAGTATTGGAACTGAGCTATGATGCGAGCATTCTAGTCGGCAAAATATGGTTTTGCCGACAACAGCTATATTCCCTCAGTTTATGCAGCAACCACGCAGGGTATCTACTCCCAGAACAATGCGGCCTTTCACACAGTCACCCGAGGCTTTAAGGAGACTATCTTGCAGAAAATTTTAATAATATATCTGATGATAGTATTCATCCCGTCGGCTTGCTCGGCCGAGCTGCAAAAGCACTGGAGACTGGCCGGAAGCTACTCGATACCCGGGTTCTCGGACACACGGGACTTGGCGGGCGATGCCTGGGGTGTCGGTTTTGATTACAGTTTTTTGGGTCCGGATGATGAGAATTCCATGGGCGGCGATATCTCAGTCGCGGTAGATTACAAGCGTTTCAGCCAGAACCGGGCATCAGCGTCATTCAGTCTCAACCGAGTGCTGATAGGACTAAAATGGCGTGCCGGGGCCGGGGCGACTTGTGAAAAAGAAGGTCTTTATGGAGGAATCGGAATAGGCTTAGCGCTCATCAATTCGGTTGATTCACCTGCAGGCGCAAACATAGATAAAAGCAGAGCCACATTGGAATGGAGTGTATTCGGAGGAGCCAACTTCGCAAGGAGTTGGTTTATTGAGGCAGGTTACAACAGCTTCGGGGAGTTTCTCGACTTCAATTGGGGCAACGCCGATGTTAGGTTTGGGCTGCGTTTCTAGCGGTCAATCGTTGTTGTCTACTTGAAGAATGCCGAGTGCATCATCCTTATCATGCCTGGGGCGAGCACCACGATAAAAATCGACGGAAATATAAAGAAGACCAATGGAAATAGCATAGTGACCGGCAACCGGGCGGCTGCTTCTCTTGCTCTCATCCGTCTTCTGCTGCGTATTACTTGTCCTTGAATACGAATTACGTCTGTCAGACTTGCTCCGAGTTCTTCCGCCTGATACACCGCCGCCACAAAATTGCTCAGCTCAGGCACTTGTGCTCTGGTCGCCATATTTCTCAACGCGTCCATTTTCGACATTCCCACTTGCATCTCTTTTAGTGCGAGAGAGAACTCTTCTGATAGTGGACCCTTGGTTTTTTCGGCAATACGCGCAATTGCGCCATCAAGACCCAATCCTGCTTCGATACTCACACTCAGGAGATCTATTGTATTGGGCAGCGCTTTCAGAATGTCATTTTTCCTCTCTGCGATCTTGGAAGTCACCCATTTTTCTGGAACATACGCACCCAAAGCCAGTCCCAGTAATGCTGCTGCCACTGTTGAGAGGATGCTCATCGACCCGATTCTAGTCAGTACAATGCCCAAAGCAAGTCCAACCACACTGCACACTCTTTTTATCGCAACAAACTCTTTAGGTGAGATTGCATGAGGGTTTCCCGCCGCATTCAGCCTGTGCGCAGCATTTTCCAACCGCATGCCGGCGCCGATTTCGCCGAGTGCGGTGAGCATCGGACGAACCACCCGTTCCCAGAACGGCAGCATAAGATTATCACTGAGCATTGCTGCATCAGAGGTGCTTGATCGTCCGTATTGTCTCAGACGATCAAGCATGATCTGGCGTTCAGTCTTCATCGTCAGGCCGACAGCCAACAGGATAATCGCGACCAGCGCAAAAACGAGCACAGCAACCAACGTTTCCATATACGCTCCTATATATCCAGCGTCGACATCTTCCTAATGGTAAAATACCCGATTATCTGCAGAACGACTGCTCCGATTATCAGCTTTATGCCTAATGGATCGCGGATCAATTCAGTCATATATCCGGGGTTAATGACAGACAAGGCTAATGCAAGAATAGGGCTCAAAAGCACCAGCACAATGCCGGTAATTCGTCCCTCGGCAGTCAAAGCCGAGACCTCTGATTGAATCTGGATGCGTTCTCTGATCGTCTCGCCTATGGAATCCAATATTTCCGCCAGACTTCCACCAACCTGAGTCTGTATTATCACCGCTGTGGCGATCAAATCCATATCATAGCTGCCGGTCTGCTGCGAGGTTCTGACCATTGCGTCTTCGAGCGGGACACCAAGCTGGCACTCCTCAACAATACCTTTGCATACGCCTGAAATCGGTGGTGCCATTTCCTTTGAGACGACCTGCAGGGCCTTCAGGAAACTATAACCAGTGCGCAATGCCGACGAGACAAGCATGATCATGTCGTTTATCTGCGACTCCAGAGCTGCTTTCCTTCGGGCAGTTGCCGATTTAAGTAAAACTTTGGGGATATAATAACAAATCAGTCCTATAACAATGCCCAACAGCAGGTTATGAGTTATCAGAGTGAATAAAACAGCGCCGACGCCCATTGCCGCCAGAGATATCCCAACAAATTCACTGGGCTTCAGGTGCCAGTCAGCCCTTGCGATATCATTTAGAAGCCTTTTTGTATACTCAGTGCCGCTCATCAATCGGCTGAGTGTCGGAAACAGTTCGCGTTCTCTGCTTGTGGTAATGGGCTGCTCTGAGGGTGCTCCAAGCATTGTTGCCCGAACTTGCCTGAACCGCTGCTGCACCGACTGTTCGCCCCGGCCATATGTCTTGATTATCGCATAGATCAAGAATATCGCTGCACAGGCCATAAAAGCAATTACAACAATCTGAAGAATGGACATATCCTGGTTACCTGAAATTATGTCTTGTGCCACCAACACTACACACTAATGCTCATCATTACAATGGCTGGATTCAGGCTGCGGGCAAGGTATACTCAATGCCGTACTGCTTGAATCTCTCCATGCATTTTGGTCTGAGCCCCGAAAAGACATGCCTGCCCAACACCGTTCCGTTATCGGCAATGCCTTCTTGTTTGAACAAAAAGATGTCCTCCAGTATAACTTGTTCGTGCTCCAACCCCTGTATTTCCGTAATGTGGGTTATCTTGCGAGTGCCGTCTCTGAACCTGTTTTGATGGACGATTATGTTGATAGCCGAAGCGATTTGTTCCCGAATTGCCCTCACAGGAAGATCCGCACCCGCCATTAGTACCATAGTCTCCAGTCTGGAGATTGCGTCTCTGGGACTGTTTGTATGAGCTGTAGTCAGTGAACCGTCATGTCCCGTATTCATTGCCTGCAGCATATCCAATGACTCACCGCCTCTGACTTCTCCAACCACAATTCTGTTCGGGCGCATTCTCAATGCATTTCGCACAAGTTGTCTTATAGTTATTTCACCTTTCCCCTCCAGATTGGGCGGCCTGCTTTCCAGCGTGATGACATGGTCCTGCTGGAGCTGCAGTTCAGCCGCGTCCTCGATAGTGATTATGCGCTCGTCTGTCGGGATCAAGGCAGATAGTACATTCAGGGTAGTCGTTTTGCCGCTTCCTGTCCCGCCGGACACAAGTATATTTAGTCTGGCCTTCACACAGCACTCCAGGAACTCAAGCATATCTTCACTGAGCGTGCCCATTTTCAGCAAATCTTCGCTGGTATATGGAGTTCGTGAGAATTTGCGGATTGTGATCAGCGGTCCACTGAGCGAAAGTGGAGGAATGATCGCATTTACGCGCGATCCATCTGGGAGTCGTGCATCGACCATTGGGCTGGATTCGTCTATCCTGCGTCCCAGCGGCGCCACTATCTTCTCGATTATCCTGAGCACATGTCCATCGTTTCGGAACTGCTTGTCGGACTTTTCAATCTTGCCTCTGCGTTCGACATAGATATTGCGCGGTCCGTTGACCATAATTTCCGTGATTCCGTCATCGTCCAGGAGTTTCTGGATCGGTCCATAGCCCAGAACCTCGTCCATCACATCCGCAACGATCTCGCGTCTTGTCTGGCTCGTCATTATGACCGAAGTCCGGGCAAGGTATGCGTTCAACACTTCTTCCACAATGGGAGCAAGCGCCTCGGCATTTATTTTGTCGGGTTTGGTCTTGAGGCTTTCGACCACCTCTCTGTGAACCGACTCTTCTATCGCAAATATACGTTCACGTGCATGGTCTTCGAGAGTTCCCACGTTCGTACACCGCCGTATAATTCAACCGTCAAATTCCACTTTGTCTTACCCACTAACGCAGCTTGTGCGTTCTATTCGAGCGGTGTTTTTGACAACGGCAGCGATTCCGGTGTTGGTCCTACATCTTTTATTGCATCGTCGCATGCGGGCGGCTGCACGATCTCCGGGGTCACGATTATCAGAAGTTCCGAGTCACTTTTTTGAGTGCTGGTTTTTTTGAAGAAGTTTCCCAGCACGGGTATGTCTTGGAGCAAGGGCAGCCCTTTTGTATTCTTGACATCGTTCTTAGAATATAGTCCGCCGATGGCGATAGATTCTCCCGAAGCCACATGAACGGTGCTTTCAGCTCGCCTTGTGCGAAACGCAGGAACTATGGTGCCGCTCAGCTCCACTGCATTAGTGTAATCCAGCGCGCTGACTTCCGGTCTCACCAGCATAGTAATCTCGTCATCTGGACCGACAGTCGGCAATACGTCCAGACTTATTCCGAATGGCTTGTATTGAATGGTTACCACGGCTCCCCCACCCGTACCCGACTGAGGAACAGGCACAGGAATTTCTCCACCGATCAATATATTGGCCGGGTGACCGCTGGTTGTAATCAGGCTCGGCTGGGACAGTAGTTGTGCTTTGTTTTTTTTAACAAGAGCCCACACACGCGCTCCAATTCGATCAAGCTGGCGCAGCGGAGGTCCTCCGAATATCGGGTTCGGGCTGGTCGACTGTCCGATGATAAACGGCTGATCTTCCGCCGAATACGTGCCGTCTTCATTTAGCACTATTCGCGACCAGTCAACACCGATATCCTTGAGGTTTTCGCGTGTAATTTCGACCACTCTGGCTCGAATGAGCACCTGTTTGATCTGAGAGCTGTCCAAAATCGTCACTCTCGAAACAATTTCAACTTCCTTGGGCCATTTCTGCAGGACCGATTCATATTCGGCAAGCGCATCTTTGTCCGGCACCGTGCCTTCAAGGAGTATGCGGCCATCGGGCAAAAGTGTTCCATTTATGTTCCAGGCGCTGAATGTCGTAATCAGGCTCTGCAAATTTTCCTGCTGCGGCGACAATGTTGTTTTCAACGCAAACACAAAATCCGCTTGTTTACTCCATGGTTCCAGAACATTGTGTATGGCAGCCACAGTCGACGAATCGCATACGCATCCGCTTATGATTACCTTGCCGTCCGCAGAAGGTGTTGCTTCGACTTTCCATGGTTCAAGCACTTTCTTTATCGCATCGAGCACATCCGCAGGACAGCCGGGCTTCACTGTCAGCAGGTTCTCCACATTTGGATAGTATGTACCTGCAAGTTTTTCGCAGCGGGTTCGTTCTTCAGCCGATGCCACCTCCCCCATAAGCAGCAGTTTGTCTCCTGCTGCCTCGACCGTTACCGATGGGTTGTCGAGCGCGTCGGTGACGGATTGCACAAAGGCCTGCGCACTCTTGCCGGCGGTCACAACAACGTTGTATTCATGGCGTCCCAGCCTGTCCCATAAAAAGACCTGTGTGCTGCCGACGGAAGCACCGGTGAGCAGGATTTCACGTATGGAGACCGGCTGGACATTGAGCACAGCGGGGTTGCTGACGGCGACTTTGTCTACACCTTGTCCCCCGACGATAATTGAAGAGCCCACCGCAACGTTGAGTTTTTTGTCTCCGGCAAATGACGGGGCATGAAATGTTGCGATGACTGTCAGGATGAGGAACAGTTCGAGACAACCGCGCCTGCAAATTCGAGTTATCGAAGCACTAGTTATCAACCTCGACCTCCTCCACCTGATTCCCCTTGATCACCGTAATGGTATTTTTTTTCAGTGCCAGTCCCGGCGGACACTCTGCAACCTGGCCGGGGCGAGTCGGCACGGACATAGGGCGGACAACCGTTGACTTTCTGAGCGTTTTCTTTTGTGTACCACTGACACGTTTGGCAGGCTGAACGGATTTCGCTGTCTGGTGTTGTGCCTCTTTGATCCCAAATATCCTGTTTGTGCTGGTGCCTTTGGTAGCAAACCGGGAGGAATCGCTGACGCCTCTGAGGACAACCTTGAGTTTACCTCTCTGCTGAGCCGCGACCAGCATCTCCGCCTGTGATGGAGTGACGGCAATTGTAACTCTTGCCGCATTCACTCTTGTGGATTCCGCTGGTAGTGGTTGTTTTTGAGCGCGCTGCGCTGCAGATTGGATGTTGGAGTCGACCGCCAGGAGCACGACATCTTGCAAAATAAGCCGTGCAACACTGTTCGATCCATCAGTGAGGGTCGCAATTATGTCGACATGGTTGCCCGGCTGCAAAAATTCGGATACGGTATCTGTGGCATCGACGGTTATAGTCATCGCTCTGGTGCCGGGTGGTATTATCGCCGCAAGCCCGAATGCGGTACCTTTGTCCACAAGGTTTGTCAATACGATCTGTTCACCCTTTTTGACCGGCGCAATGGCAACTTTCTGCACCACTCCGGCAAGGTCTGTCGCCGCATCGGGCCGCTTGGCATCCTCTTGAATGGATACGACACGAATCATACCCGATGATATGACCGTATTTGCCGATATATCCTCGGCCGCGACTATAACTACAGCCATCTGTTTAGATTGCCCTGAGAAATACAGATACCCCAACACAATGGCTCCTATGGCCATAATGGCTGCCGCGACCAGAATTGTTGTGCGAGCATAGCCGGATTTCATATGATTCACGTAAAATCGGATGTGTCCGTTAATTGAGGAGTCTGACCGACGTAATCGTGCTCGAATATGGCGGGTTCACTGAAGGGTCAAGCCAGACGATTCCATCCGCCGTATAGACTCCATTAGTAAAGCGACCGATCAGTCTGTAGTAGGTATTATCCCCAACAGTAACATTTTCAAACCCTTCCACAAAGACTCCGGCAAATCCGATCAGTTCCAACGATTTGCGGCCATGGATATTTCCGCCCGGGTCTTTGACAATGGGGACCACGCCTATTCGTCTTGTATCCGCGCGTATTCCTGTAGATGGGTCATACGAGTTGAGCCAGCTGTTCCATGCAGAATCATTGGCGGAGGGGTACGGATATATATCGTCTGAAAGCCGTTCTTCAAGGCCTTGTTCAGTCGGCCCGCTCATGTTTCCTGTTTCGGTATACAAATCGATCTCTTGGTCCAGTGTGAATGTCACCGGGGTCGTGCTCACAATTCTGTTTTTGTATGCACTAGCACCTCGATCATTTCCATAGGCTACCGCCAGAAAGTTACCACTACCGATTACGTCTCCTGGATCACCCGGGTTGGTTATCTTGAGTGTGAATTGGTCACCCATACCGATGCGAAGCGATGGAGGGTCAGTGTCGGCATTCCATATGGTTGTGTCAGTAACAGCCCAAGGAAACGCAGTGGCGGTAACTGTAACCGGTGTCGGTGATTCGCTCTGAACAGCGACAATTGCCGTAGCTTGTGCATAAACATCGGTGCTTGTGAAGCCGAATATGCGGGCAAACGTAGCCGGCACCTTGATTATTGCTTGTGCTCTGATAGCCTGGCCGAGTTTTATGGATATCTGGGTTCCGTCGTCTGCAACCACGGTTCCAGACGAAGCCGGATATGGCGGAAAAGTTACAGTGACTCCCACTGCAGTGCCGTCAACGGTCATAGTCTTCCAACTGGGAGAAACGGCGTTATTGGCAGCAGCGGCATCCTTTGCCGCAACTGCCGCAGAACCGTCGGAGCCGGTAGCTGTTCCGCTCGAACTGTCAACGCGAGTAGACGCCGGATAACCGGTCAGGTAGTACGCCCCAGCCAGTACTGCCGCATCGCATACATTCTGCGCTCTCTGTTTTGCGATCATCAACCGGCCTATATCGAATGCAAGAGCCACCATCCCAAGTATTACGACCAACATTATGGCAGTAAAGACCAGTAGCGATCCACTTTGCCTTCTCACACGGTTTCGGCTGGGATTAGCTTTGTTCATGGTGTCTCCTCCCTGCGCATAACTGATGAAGCAGTCAGGTTAATTTTGCCGTCATTGCCAATTATTGTTCCAAAGAAACCACCCGTGACAAGCGGATATTTGTAGCTCACCGTGACGCGGACTTGACTATCGTAGTCTTCGTCGCATGGGGCAGAGTTGTAGCCACTTCTGTCATTTGTGAGCGTCGACCAGCCCGTCCATACGTGGGTGTTTTTGTCATAAACGCGATATTCCAACGTAGATGTAATATCGTTCGCTGAGACCATGCCTACATTGGTTGCCGTCGTATAAATTCTACTCGTCACAATAGACGTATTACTTCCCAGAGCGGCGCTGCGAGCGCCCTCTCGTGCAACATTGCCGAGTTCGAGATAATTGCCGAACATCACTCCAAACTCAATGATGCCAAGGATTATAAAAAGCAAAAGCGGCAGAGCGATAGCAAGTTCGACCAACGCTGCTCCTCGTCTACGTTGATTTTGTACCATGAAGTGAATAGCATTCATCTACGTGAGTCCGTTGGGGCCGAAAGTACAAATCGACCTCCGACCCCAACCACTAAGTCTAGCTGTTAATGGCCGCCCATAGCTTGCTCAGCAGTGCTGTAGGTCTCTTTGACCCGCAAGCCAAGGGCTTCAATGACTGCAATTGCGACTACGGCGATCAATGCCAGCAAGAGGGCATATTCAACCATTGTCGCGCCTTCCTCATCTTCATACAGCCACTTGGCTGTATCTATCAGCTTCTTCATCGTAGATTCCTCCTCTCTTGGGGCGGTTCATTGACCGATTGTCCCAAGGATTGCAAAAGAGTAAATTCCCGCCAGAATGCATCCTGCCGCAATCGCGATTGAATAAGGCATATATCCTGCCCTCTGAGTCCAGAAAGATGCGGCAGGCAAATGAGCCGCCCAGGCTGCCACAGTGCCGCGTGCCCACTGCGTGACAATCCGTCTTCTCGCCATAATAATCAAAGCCATAATGCCTCCGGCCACCGCTCCGAAAAGCATCGTCAAGCCAACGAATTCAGCTCCCATCAAGGCTCCCACCGCCAAAACCAGTTTTGCATCTCCGGGGGTCATCCATCTCGTAATCACAACCAGAGCAAGAACGATTGATCCAACTGCCAGTCCGCCCAACGCCGACAACACTCCCTGCCATCCGTCTCCGATACCCCAAATGATCATAGCGATGGCAATCGTGGGCAATACGAGCTTGTTGAGAATCTTGCCCCGTGTAACATCCGTATAGACCGAGACGCTCAGCACAACAACCAGTATGCCTATCCGCGTCAGTTCATAATAATTCATGTCATTGACTCTCCCGGCCACATTTTTGCACTCTGCACTCCATTATAATTGTACCCGTACGAAGTCACCATTGTCACATCTATAGCAATATTTGTGCAGGTGATATAATGACAAACAGTGCGGACAATTGACTCGGATGTAGATTGTATTGTCGAGGTCCGGAAGCGCTATTTTTTCCGATCTCCGAACGTTGAAGCAGTCTCTGTGAGGTGTTTCGCCAAGTCCTGGATAGCTCTTGCGGACGGGCACCTGGGGTTGTCTTCGATAACGGAATGTCCGAAGTTGTTCGCCTGCGTAATTTCAGCGTCTTCGGGGATACTCAGGAAAATATCTTTTTCCAGCAGAGCCTCCAAATCATTCCGTTTGACCTTATCACCGCGTCCGACGCGATTTGCTACGATCAACACCGCGTTTTCTTGCACGTATTGGGGGGCTATAAGATGAAGAAATTTGAATGTGTCGGTCGCACCGGTTATTTCCTTAAGAGTTGTAATCATCAGGAAGCGCCAACATTTCGAGAAGATCTTAATGGTTTCCGATTGAATAGCCGATGGTGTATCGACCACAATGAAGCGATATTTCGTGCGTAAGGCTTTTATTACATGTTCCTGCAGACTGTCGGTGATCGTGCCCGCAGGCACCGGTTTATCCGCGGTCAGCAGGATGTCTGCACCGGAGCTGTGGTGAACGATCTGATCCAGGATGAGGTCATCGTCTATTTCGCCGATGACTTCAGTGAGGTCGGTAAGAACTCTAGCAGGCGTAACTCCCATCAGGCTGGCGACATCCCCAAACTGGGAATACGCGTCCCAGATAACAACACTGCCCGGATTATCTTGTGCAAGAGCAACGCCGAGGTTGATCGTAATAGTGGTTTTACCTATGCCACCTTTGGCTCCACTCACCGCAATCAGGCGTGCCCATTTTTTCGGATCTGTTGCTTTGAGATAGTCCATAGAGTTCTTGACTGCATCCAACTCTTGCAGCTGTTCAATAATTGAAACGAGACTATTCGGGTCTTGTGAGCAAGCAAGCACCTGTCGTACACCCAGCAGCATAGCCTTGTCAATCTTGTCCTGATCTATATGCTCAACAATAAGAATGATGCGGCTTTGCGGACACACCAGCCCGATATAGCTGCAGACTTCTTGCCATGGCATCATTGAGGATTCGCAAATTATTACCACCGCCGGCAAGAGTGACGCTGCCAACTGCACTGCTTCAAATGGTTCAGTAGCATGCGTAACATTCTCTATAACATCGCTGCTTTGAAGCACATCCTGTATGAGGCGCCCGAACTCAGAATCGCAGGAGTGCACCAATACCGAAACCGAATCATTCATGTGGCATAGTCCTTCTCTGTGCGAATAATACTGCTTTTACCCAAAAACACAGAGTATGAGGGCAAACCGATATTCGGCGTCAAGTCACTTCTTTCACAGCGGCAATACAACGTTTACTAACGAAATGCAAGTGCACGCCACATGTGGGTTACAATCAAGAAAATCGACGCAGATATATGTGAGTAATCTCTCGAACTCCAGCATCTTGGGCTAGTGGCACTGTGAGATTTATGCCATCACACATCTCGAAACGCCAAAATCGCAAACCACACCTCTTTTGACGTATGGTCCTATCGATTATAGCGACCTGACGACGCGCTTTATGCATCTGCCGAGTGCAGAACTTTGAAGCGCTCGTGCCAGAGGAATCCTGGCTAATTGCCATGCAAGTTTGAGAGTTGATGTGGCATATGCAGCGCTATACAGACTTGATTTCTTTAGCTTCCTCCAAGCCCATAAGCCTAGTTTCCATTCAAGTGCACACGCAGCGCACCACCTCTCAAAAATCATTAACTCGAACGTGTTTGATTCACGCAGACTCGAATGCCTGTTGGCCCCGACCAGCTTGCAGAGCCACTGCTCGATCTGTTCGAGATAGCTGCGCGATGTCTTGAAACATGATCTGTGAAGAGCAAGGTGAAGCTCCATCTCATCATCAGTCGGATCAATGCCCATATCTCGAAGAAGCCGTTTGTGCACAAAACCTGACCAGCGCTCCACATCGCCTTGAAAAGCAAAGGTCGCTTGTGTTGGATATGTCCTATAATGCAGTAGGATTTCGGGAATGTTGGCCATCTCACAGCACCGGGAAAATCTTGACCACAGCTCATAGTCCTCAGCCTGTTTAAAGTCTGGATCGTAGTAAAGACCCTCACGCTCTATCAGGTCACGCCGCATCATGACCGACGGGTGCACTATGGATGGCCAAAAAATTAGTTTGCTCTTGATCTCTTCGGATGTAATCGGTGTCCAGCTTATGCTGTTCGTATATCCGAAAAGCCTGCATGCCGTTCCGCATATCCCGACATCAGGATGAGCCTCCATAAAGTCTAACTGCGTTTTCAATCGCTGCGGCATGCTGATGTCGTCACCATCCATGCGGGCGATGTATTTACCCGCCGCGGCTTCCAGCCCTCTGTTGAGCGTCACCGCTAGCCCTTTATTTTCCTGATGGAAGATGCGAATTCTGTTGTCGACTTTGCCGTATTTGTCGATAACATCTGCCGAGCCGTCAGTCGAACCGTCGTCGATGATAATGAACTCGAAATCGTCATACTGCTGCCCGAGTATACTGTCTATGGCTTCCGCAAGATGATGAATCGAGTTATGCACACCCATCAACACTGAAATACCAGGCTTGGCGCTCATTTGGTCATATCCTTTGCCATGAGTCCGGCACGATGTCCTTGGAGTCTTTGTGTGGATCATTGAACCACTTGGCCGGCGCGATCACGATCTTGCCGGAATTGGATGAAAGCCACGCCCCCCACCAACTAAAAGAGCTGTTCGCAATGATATGGTGTTTACATCGGCTCATAAGACGGAGGTCCTCATAGTCTCTATCCTCGCCGTTGTGGTCTATGAAGGTGATAGGATATTTCAGCTTCAGATTGTCTCGACACCACTCGATATCATCCGAGAACACGAAGAAACGCGGGGCTTTAACCTCGTCCATAAGCCGCTCAATGGCGGATTCGTAATAATCCGGCGCACAGACTCCATGAACCTTGTTGAACGCAGCGTTGGAGACATAATCTCCGCGCCGTATATGCAGGCTGACCGATTCCGTCTGATCAATATCGGCCGATATGGACCGGTTGATCTGGTCCTGAGGATTTCTCACCGTAAACTCGCTGCGCAAAATGTCCTCGATATCCTTGAAATATTTCTCGCTCTGCCAGTAGCCGTCAAGATAGACATTATCTGTTTTCTTCAGAGCCATGGGGCTGAAAACGCAGCCATGCTCGCGCACTATGGACTTCTTGTGCATATGTAATCGGCTGCGAAGAGCACGCTCCAACCGCCCGATGAGGCTATGGTGTTGTCTGCCTGCCAACGATGCTGTTTCAACGACGGAGGCGATATCCTCGACAACATTGAAATTGTTGAGCCGGTATTGCCGACCGTCCATATAATTTGCCGCGTAATACGAAATATCCAGCTTTAGCTCCGCTCCGCCCACATGAGCCTGCCTGCGTCCGAACGCATATTGAAACAACTGATTGCCTAGTCCTCCAGTCAGGCGCACTATTATCATCAGACAGATATCCTCCAGCCGACTTCAGCGAGATCCCCTATCCTCTTGCTGAGCATGATTCGGCAGACAGTCTCTGATACGTTATCGACTTTGTATTCGGCAGGTATTCTCCATGCGCATCCGCCGCCAGTCACAAGAGAGACACTGCTGAGGATTTGCTCCGGGTCGACGCCTGCCAGCATGTTGGACCCGCACTCAACGGTCTCGGGACGTTCGGTCACATCGCGGATTGTAACATTGGGGATTCTTAATATGCAGGCCTCTTCCTGCACGGTACCGCTGTCGGATATTATGCAGAATGCAGCCTTTTCCATCTGGATGAAATCAAAGAACCCCAATGGCTCGACAAACCTTAGGCCACTGTGCCCTATATCGATTCCGAAAGACTCCACTTTGTCTCTGGTGTGCGGATGAAATGAGCAGACGACCGGATATTTATAAGTTTTACGTAAAAGCGCCATGGCCTCCACCAGGGCTTTGAGCCTCTGATAAATATCGACGTTCTCCGCACGATGCATGGTCACCAGGAAAAACTTGCCTTCAGTGAGACCGTAATCGTTCATCACCGTGCTCGACGCGATCTCTTTTTCGTAGTGATCTATGACTTCATTGATAGGGTTGCCTATGACGTAAATTTGTTCGCCGGATATGCCTTCTTTGAGCAGATTCTCACGGCTTCGATGAGTGTAAGGCATCAGAACACTGCTCGAATGGTCGATCACACGTCTGTTGACCTCTTCGGGGACACGGTCGTCATAACATCGATTCCCGGCTTCCATGTGATACACAGGCATGCCCAAACGCCTTGCGACCAGGGATGCAAGCCCGCTGTTTGTGTCTCCCAGAATCAACAGGCGATCAGGATGATATTCGCGAAATGCCTTCTCGCTCTGCACGATGATTTGACCCACTTGATCCGCAAAACCTGTGCCCTTGATCCCTAGACTGACATCTGGATTGCGCAGACCCAACTCGCGAAAGAAAATACCGCTGAGCCTGTCATCATAATTCTGGCCTGTATGCACAAGAACGTGGTCCGAACATTTATCAAGCAGCTTGATGATCAGACTTAGGCGAATGACCTCCGGCCTTGTACCCAATATAGTCATCACTCTCAACGCAATATCTCTCCAAACTCTACCCGGCAGTCTTCCAGCATCAGCCGCCGAGTCTTAAGAAGAACGGCTGTCTCATCGAGAGTCATCACACGGTCCGCCGAGCTGTATTCCTTTTCCAAACAGCACTGCGCGCAGCCATCTACCATAACTTCAGGAAGCATGGGACAAATGGCATACCACTTGTCTCGACTTACGGTGCGATACGCCTCTTCGTCACTGACCATTATCTCGTGGATTTTCTCACCTGGTCTGATACCCGTAATTGTTATCTCTACGGGTCTGTCTGCTATGAGAGCCTTTGCGACATTGGTTATCAACGCAGATGGAGCACGCGGCACATACGTTTCGCCCGGATTTGCACCGCTGATCGCGGCAAAGACCGTATCCACCGCATCATCCAAGCTGAGCAAAAATCGCGTCATCTCAGGAGTGGTAATGCTCACCGGACCTCCTTGGAGTATTTGCTGGTGAAAAAGCGGAATGACCGATCCTCTGGATGCGAGCACATTACCATAACGGACGCAGACGAACCGTGTCTGCGGACAACGCATATTAGCCTGGATGAGCACCCTTTCCTGAATGGCCTTGGTCATGCCCATTACGTTAACCGGCTTGCAGGCCTTGTCGGTCGATATCCCGACGACGACCTCGACTTGCAAATTGTTTTCACGAACAGCACGAACAATGTTCTCCGCGCCCAATATGTTTGTCTGAACTGCCTCATACGGAAAGTACTCGCAGGTCGGCACCTGCTTGAGTGCCGCAGCATTGAATACGACATCGGCATCTCTGAGCACTGCGGCGACGGAGTTCAGATCTCGGACATCACCAATCTGGAACTCGAGTTTGCGCTGGAAGTTGCGATATATCAACTCATCGGTCGCGGCGATCGTGTTCTGATATTCCATGCGCATGAAGTGCTGCTTTGCCTCATCGCGTGAAAAGACGATGATCTTATCGGGCTCGCCCATCTCGCCGCCGAGGAGCCTTTTGACCAGCACCTTGCCCAATGAACCAGTCCCACCGATAATCACGAGTCGTTTGCCGTCGAATGTTTTCATCGGTTCCTCCAGTCCTCATATGGAGTCGGGTCGCCTGCCATTTCACTGATGAGTTCCGACCACGGCGGAGCGACATAGCCTGTGGCCGATCTGAATTTATCGCCGATCATGCTCCGGTCGCAGCACTCTTCATCGTCCGGAACGATCTGTGTGTCCATGTCATACGCATCGCGCAGCAGGCATAACAACTCATATTTGCTAATTGTGCGGCCTGTCAGCTGGTAGAGGCCAGAGAGTGTCGGGTAGTCGGCAATCAAGTCCGCGACCAGTTCCGAAAGATGATTAGTCGTCACCCCTGAATATAATGCCTTTCTGTAGCCGTGCACACACTTGCCGCGTTGAGCCAGAAACCATTCCAAAAGAGACCTGAACTGCGAAAGCTCTCGACCGATAATCGATGTGCGGAGCGTGAGAGCGTTATCATCAATCAGTTCGCCGAGAAATTTTGATTTGCCATAGAGGTCTTGAGCATCCGAATGGTCATTCTCCGTGTAGCTGCCATGCAGACCGCTGAAGACACAGTCAGTGCTGAAGTGTATGACTCTTCCATTCCATTGTGCGGCAATCTGAGCGAGTTTGTGAGGCAGAAGTGAGTTCAATGTAATGCTTGGAATCGGTGCATTTGCTTCCGATCTCTGTTTTACGATTCCGATGCAGTTTACAATAAATGCGGGTCTCCACTCACATAACTTCTTCTCAAGATCGGCAATGTTTGTGGCATCCACACGCTCGTATACATATCCGTGCCGGTATATGTCTATTTTGCTGTAAAATGGATCATCCAAGCGGCCCAAAACACTGCATGACGTATCCGGATATCGCTTCCGCAAGACCTGAAACATCTTGTGCCCGAGCATTCCTTCTCCGCCGAGAACCAGTATAAACATCCGTGTCTCCGATTTATATGCAGCCTCTCGCCCAGACAATATATTCCGCCAGCCCATCAATTATTGAGACCACAGGCTCGTAACCGATCTGATTTCTGGCGGCAGAGATATCGGCCATGCTATGATAGACATCGCCGGGGCGAGGATGCGTATAATTTATTTTCGGCTCGATGCCGGATAGGCGTATCAGATGTGAGATAAGTTCGTTGATAGTGATCTTTGTGCCGCTGCCGATATTGAACACTCCGCAAACTCCTGGGCTGAGGGCAGCTTTGATATTAGCCTGAACAATGTCATGGACGTTGACAAAATCACGGGTCTGCTCGCCGTCACCGAATACTGTCAGTGGCTGACCACGCAGCATGCGAAAAGCAAAGATAGGGATAACGTTTCCGTAGGCATCATGATATTGACGCATGCCGTAAACATTGAAATAGCGCAGACACACGGTTTCGATGTCATATAGATTTGCGTAGGCAAGGCACTGTTTTTCCATACACAGCTTGGTGCATCCATAGGGCGAGCCGGGTTCCACCGGATGGTCTTCGTCGAGTGGAATACGCATGGGCTCACCGAATATTCCTGCCGATGACGATGCAATTATCTTGTGAACGCCAATTCTACGCGCCGCTTCGAGTATGCGCAGAGTGCCGATAACATTTATCTCCGCATCATCTGCGGGATGGTCTATAGAGCGTTTGTTACCCACCGATGCGGCCAGGTGAAAGACAACCTCAGCACCCTCCATAGCCCGAGATACTGCATTTTCGTCTCGTATGTCGCCCTCTATAAAGCGTGCCTGTGGATATGCTTCAAGGTTTGACCGATAGCCGGAAGACAGATTATCCAGAACAGTTACTATATGTCCGCCAGCGAGCAGTTGTCCGGTGAGATTTGAACCGATGAAACCAGCCCCGCCCGTAACTAAGGCTTTCATATATCCCCCAATTGGAAACTAACGGTTACGCTGCCGGATCGACTCGGCTTTATCGCTGCAGCGACTTCTTGATGATTCCCCCTTAGTCCCCTTCCAAAACTAGAATAAAGCGTGGCGAGCTGTCGCTTTATTGTCAACAATTGCGCTTGATGCTGCATTCACCAATGATCTGCGAAACGACTCACATACGATTGACACTTCGTGATTGGCTTCGGCGACTTGTCTACCCCTGGCTCCCAGCGATGCCCGCAAGTCCGTATCAGTCATCAGACGGCGCAGCCCACAAGTAAGCAGCGCACTATCACGCCTGTCTATAGCCATGCCGCATCCGTGAGATTTGATATATTCCATAGTGGATGCTTCTACCGGTCCGTAGGCAAAGATGGGAATGCCTGTCGCCATCATCCATGGCAACTTGGATGACATCGAGTAACGGGTGTATTCGATTATATCCGGCTCGAAGCTCTCGACATGGATAAGACAGTCGATCGGCGTATGGCTTGTGTTTTTGAGTTTAATCTCATCTATGGAAGCAGGGCGGACTGCCGGATGGTTCAGCAGGCATGGATCAATTGCACCGCGACCGTCCTGTGCGTATATGACGATCTCACCCATAAATCCCTGACTTCCCAGATCCATTAGAGCCTCAGCGATATCGAGCAGCGGGCTTACACGTCCCAGATGAAGACCGCCGATGTATGCAAAGACCATCGGGCTGCGAACGCTTGGATTTGGATATACAGGATGAGTGTGTGTGTCCACACAGCACATAAAAGGGACAAACGGGCGTCCATAACGCCGCTGATATTCCTTGGACATCGCAGCGCCTATCGACATTCTGACTGCAGATTTGCGTATCAGGAACAGTGAATCACGCACCAATCTGATTCTGAGCGGATCAGTGCACTGGTTTCGGTCAAACGGAGTCCGCATCCAGTCGTCCATAAAGTGCGGGACCGCCGGTATCGAGAATTGCCTCGATACATCCAGGACCAGTCTGGTTATGTATGGGTCTTCCAGCGCTGAGTAAATGACATCCGGATTGAAATCGGATATCCATTTGCGCATTTGAGCAGACAGTTCGTGTGACGAGTAACGCGCCAGGGCAAGAATCACACGCCTCAGCACTCTTGACGAGCAGGGTTCCGAGATGATCCTTTTGCACACGGCAGGCATGCGCAGATGCTCACGTCTGAGCTGCCATGACGACTTGAGGCATGTCATAGAACTTGAGTCGTGTTCGTCCAGATGAATTTGCGCAAGGTGGTCACTGGGCCAGTTGCGAAACAAGCTGGCCATCGTCAGACCTGTCGCGCAGTTTTTTCCGATGGGTTGGGAATTGATCGAAAGCACGCGAGGATACGTCAGCCTTAAATGTTCCGGTTCGCTTGCGCTCATCGGCTTACCTTGAGTCTCGACACATCACTGGTCAGCCTGCTTTTACGGCGTTGAGTGCGCGCCGCCAGACCCAAAGATATTCCGTAAAGCAGGCATAAATAGATATTCAGCGTCGGAAACGACATCCATGCCGACAGACCGATCCATCCTCCAAATGTGCAAAAAATAAAAGAGACGCATGTAAGTTGCAAAGGTGCAGCTTCCCTGCCTGGACTGCTTTTTGCAACTGCAGCCGCCCAATATATTGCGCCCACCACAAGCACCAATAGTCCCGCGATCCCCACCGAAAGCAAAACGTCGATAAAGCCGTTGTGAGTGACTTTTGCACCCTCGAACAAAGGATATAATCCGCTGCCCACCCATGGGCTTTCAGCGATGCGCGAAGGAATCTCCTTCCACATCTCCAGCCTGCCGGAGCCCAAACGATCGGCTATGGTCAAAACACTGCTGTTTGCGCCTTGTACGTCTGAATACGAAATCCACCGAGTCGCAAAAATGTTTTGGATTATCACTACCAGGTTGCCGGTTGTTGCAATATTGACAGCCAATGCCAATATTCCGACACACGCCGCGAGCATTGCAAATCTGCGTACCAAAAGCTGCCGCATGCCATGGCCAAGGATAGCCCAAGTGATTCCAAGACCCAAAATCCCTAATGCCGTGCTGACAATCATTCTTTTCTCAAATGTGAGCAGCATCTCCAATGAGCAGGCCAATATACCTATTGCGTTTTGCTTTCTGCCTCTATCACCAAGCAGCCAAACTGAGAGGTAATAAAAGAACCCAAACGCAACAATGTAATGATACGGCCAATACATTGGACCCAGCAGACTATTATATGAGAACCCCATCATGCGCAGCGCGAACGAGATGACTGAAGCTGTTGCACCTGCAAGCGCGAGATTGTGCAGCAGGATTGCAGTGGTGTGCAGATCGCGTGTAAACCATATGCCCATACATATCCATACCGGCAGCATCATTAATGGAATACATGAAAGCAGGGAAGGATCGGTGTCATATCGGCTGACGTGTATTCTCTCAACTGCAACAATTATCAGCATCAGTAACGAAAGCAGCAGCACTTTGGACATATACTCCCGCTCGATCGCATCCCATTTCCTCGATTTACGCCTGAGAAGCCACCACGCAGGCAGCAGTGGAAAAAGTAGAATGTTGTTGAAGTATGTATGAACCAGCGGAGCAACCGCCATAATTGCTGGGAGTCTGTTGAAATACCACTCGTGCATCAAACCAGAGTAGATCAGCACTATAAGCACGAGATTTTGCATGCGAAGCAGACTGGAGAGATTGAGCGTGGAATGATCCCTATAGTCGCAGTAGTTCATCGTATACCCCCCCAACACGCGCTGCAGACGTGGTGGCATCGAACAGTCTTTTTGCCTGCTGCAGGCCGCCTTGTCCCAATCGGTCGCGCAGACCGGCGTCACTCAAGAGCCTCTGCACGGCATCAGCAAGCCCACATGCATCTCCAACATCCACAAGCAGACCTGTCTCTTCGTGACGGACCACTTCCTCCACTCCGGCTATCCGAAAGCCGACGACCGGCTTTGCCATCGCGCCTGCTTCCATAACCGTGCGGGAAAAATGAGGCTGAATGTGCGGGACACATACGACATCGCTTGCGGCAATCCATTTTTCGATCTCATATGAAAATTCCCCGCCTATGATTCGCGAGCGCAGGCCGTTTTTTGCCGTCATCGCAGCCAATTTGTCCGAGTACCGATATCGGCCCAGCAGCCATGCGGTGCGTCTGCGTACATTCCAAACCCGCTCCGCCGGCAATTGTGGAACCTTAAACGAAGGCATCAGGCAGGCTATATCGGGTTCGTGCTTGCATACAAGACTCATCGCCTGCAAAAACTCATGGAGCCCTTTGACCAATGGAACGGTCCCTCCTGCAAAGAGCACGACCTTTGATTCTTCCGGGACTCCGAGCTGCTTTCGCGCCGAACGCTGATCGTGACGGCAATCAAACTTGCCGAAATCGACAGGATTATAAATAACTACCCCTTTGCCCTGCTCGATGTGCAGGCGATCCAGATTGTCTTTACATATCGCGATTACCTTATCGGCATGGCTTTCCAGCAAGCCGCGCAACCAGTTTTTGCGCAGACCCAGGTATCCTTCGAGCACTGGTTCGCGAACATGCACCACCGTCGGAACACCTAAATCATGAGATACGCGCGCATACGGAGCCAGTGTGAGCGAGTTGAGATGAACCAGGTCGGGTCGGATATCTTGGATTGTTTGCTTGAAGCGTGACATGGCGGGACCATAGTCGGCAAACCATGATCCGATTCCCCGCCAGCCAGAGTATCTGAGGAGATCAAATTGACCAAGGGTAGTGTGCGCAAAACGCTTGAGTGCACACATGCAAGTATCGAAACCGCTGTCTGTGAACTTTTTTATGACATCGTTATCTTTCTCGGCGCTGCACACTGTGCACTCATAACGATCCTCATCGAGAGCCTGTAAAAGGTATAACAGACTCAGGAAAGCTCCTCCGAGTGCACTCCCATGATGTACAAACAGAATGCGGGTTCTCATATCGGCGTATAGTCCCCCTGCCGCTCGAAATCCGGCCAGCAGAATGTGCGTGCTCTCTCCAGCGACCTCTCCCTTTCCGGGTTTGCTATACATTCAAGTGCATATCCCGCATCAATGCACAGCGTGCCCGTAACTTTAAGCTGTGTCAGGACATTGACTGCGCCGAGCCCTGCTGCGACCAAAACCACATCCACCGGCAGTTTCACATTTGAAAGGTCTATGCGGTCATAAAGAGAGCGGTTCATGGTTATCTGAACGAATTGCACGTCCTGTGCGTCTTCGCGCCTGAGTCCGGCTTCAATGCGCCGTGCTTTTGCATCGTCATAACTTGTAACCACAAGGACTCGCCGTCCGCCGAGAAGTTCAGAGCGACCGGGACCGTTCAAAAGGCCATAGACGAAATAGAATGGATAGTAGTTTTGCGGAGTAAGTTCGATCCGGTTTCTTCTAAACCATCTGGTCATAGGGATAAAATACTGCTGGCAGAACTGGTTATCACGATAAGTGAAATGGGGACATACGAACCCAACTTTGGAGACCTCGCGCAGCATCATGGGGTAGCTCTTCCTCAACTCCACCCACTCCTCATTGGTATATATCCCAAATCCCCAGGGGCTGTTGTTGTCGAATCCTTCTCTGCACTTGTTTGGCCTGATGACTTGTTTGAGCATGCTCAGGCTCCGGCGCTTGATATATCTCAGCGCATCCTCATGCCGCGCCCTGATGGGGTCGAGATATCGGCCCAGAACAAATACGAAGACCCCATCGCCCAGGCGGCATACAGGAAGGTAGCGTTTGCCGATGGCATCGGTAACACCGGCCACAAACTCACGATACCATTCAGCGCAATCATTCGGCTCCAATGACAAAGCGCGAAACATGCCTGCCGGATAGCTTTTCTCGAAACCGGGTATCACGAAGTCGATATTGTAGGGCATTGCCCGCCTGTAGTCCGCCATGAGATCACCTCAGATGCATATATCGGACAATCGGACGCATCATGCAATTGCAGCGACACCTGATGCTCTTGGATATATGGCTCAGCGTCAGGCGTTTCGCATCCAAATGGGTATCAGCCGGCAGTTCGTCTGTGAAGCCTCTTTTAGAAAAATCCATATCGATCCCATGAGACCTAAACAAGTCCACGACCACGTGTCGCTCCCAGCGTCCGTGCCTAATCCCGCTCGATACATACGGAACAATGGGTGGAATTTTGCCCGAACTTAGCCAGTCCTTGTTGACGCACATTATAAGATCGTCCATTTTTTGAGCGCGAATGGACCCCCATATCTCCATGTCCCATGCAGACTCTCGAGAGCGCAAATGTCCGCGCAATCCAGTCGTATCCCACAATCCCGCTTGCAAATTGATGCGATAATCGGCCTTGCGATCCACATTCCACAACATCGGGTCATCAGTGGTATGAAATGGCCCGGTTTTCGCATATTGAGTCAAGCCGATATGCGTGCACTTCATTCGCACCATCACATCAACCAGCGATTCGATCTGCCCGGCATCCACATTGCCGCAGAGGAAGAAATCTTCAAGAATCATCAGGACAGTCGGTGAATCCACCCGGCTCAGGCTTCGAATCATGCACTCGCCCCACGGCAGTGACCTGCCTCGAAGACTCTTACCCACCTTCGCGCAGTCTATCTTCAACTGGCCATATGAAAACTCTTTTTCTTCTGTTGTGAGCAAAATACGCTGCCTGCAGTCCGGCCAATATTTTGAAAAGAGCTTGAAGAACGGATACCAGACGTCTTCGTATGCGTCGCATGTGCTCACGATAATTGTGTAGTCGGTGCTCATATCTTTCCATCCAGTGAATTTTGAACTATGGAGAGCAGCACAGGCTCCTGAGTCTGCCACACCATCTGCCTGCGGGCGGCATTTAGAGCCTCTCGCCAAGAATCCTTTGGCCTTTCGAGCACTTTGGTGACCGCCGCGGCAATCGAGCGGGATGATTGCTCATCAAAACATGTGCCGATATCATACTCGGCAAGGGCATCATGAAGAGGAGGAAATGCCGGAACGATCACAGGAATGCCTGCAATTACATAATCGCTGAGTTTACAGGGTGCGCAGTAATAATTGTTGAGATTTATGGGGGCGTACATGAGCACTCCCGCATCGGCATCTGAAACCAAAGCCAGCAAGTCTTCATGAGCAACCGGCGGCAGAATGATACATCTATCTGCTGCCGGACTTGACGCTATGGCTTCCATCAACTCCTGCCTGTAGCCTTCGTAAACAGGTCCGATAAGAGCAAGCACGCTGTTGGGCGGAAAATACTCGACAGCCCGCACCAGTTCGACCAAATTCCTCTCCTGCTGGATGGATCCCTCATAGACAACAACCTTCACATCCTGCGATACCCCAAGCCTGTGTTTGAGAGTCCCAGCCGGGCTCACTAGGCAGGAACGCATGTAGTTTCGCACGACAACCGGCTCGACACAGCATCTGCGACTGTGCCTGTAAACGGACGCTCTGTATTCATTTTGCGTCACGACAGCCGCCAGGGATGTCTTGTTTTGCAGCAGATAGTCCTCGATCTTTCGCCATTTCGAAGATTTGCTGAAGCCGCTGTTGTCCTCACCCCACATCTCGAACGGGTAATAAATCAACGGAATCCGATGAAGCCTTGCCCCAATCAGGCCGATGAGCGCCGTATCGGGCATGCTGGCGACAATGAGGTCATGGCGTGAAGCGAACAGTCGAAGAGCCATCCGCACGAACGGGTTGCATTTCAGGCGTCCGTATGCAAAGACCGCCGGAAAATATCTGTGAGTATAGGATGCATCGGCTGCAGTATCGATCCATCGACTGAAGCAAGTATCATATATAGTGACGTCATAACCTGCCTCGGCCAGCGATGCGATTGCCTGCCTCAGTATACAGTTATCCTTATACGGAAATGAGTAAAGCCATGCTATTGACCGGCGAGTGCGTTTAGTCATCCCATGCCTTTCGATATGTGCAGATGGTCAAATAACCCTCATAGTGCTTGAACGAGTTTATCAGCCTGAACCAGAGCCATGTCTTTTTGTCTGTCAGGAACGAAAAGCTGTTTGCCACGTCGCAGGTTTCCCGGCTGACCGAATATATGCCACCTATTTCTTCAACTTCCCGAGAAAAATCGAAGATCAAATATTCATCAGGGTATTTCCAAGTGCCCCTGGCTTTTTCAATCGCGTAAGCATGAGCATAGGGGGTTGAATAATGGTTCGGCACTGCTGCGATAATGCAGCCTCCAGGTCTGGTTATTCGTGCCATTTCGCGCAGCGCATTTCTCCGTTCTTCATATGCAAAATGCTCAAGGACTCCTGCGTTAAACACGACGTCGAACACGCCATCGTCAAATGGCATGTTGAATAAATTGCCGTGCACATACTGCGCATGCTGACCCGCATGCCCGAAGAGAACTTGTGAGACTTCGAGCGCACTGGGTTCCATGTCGAGCATCACTCGCCTCGTCTGCTCGCCGACAAGCAGACTTGTCACGCCGTAACCGCACCCCGCTTCCAACACGCTTCCGCCCTCTGCAAGCTTGCGCACTCTGTCAGCCAGGATGAGTTTCCATTTGTTCGGAGACTTGAGCATGTCGGTGACATTGGAAGCGGTATTCGATTTGTAGAAAGCGCTCCAATCCATAATTTACGCTACCACCTCACCGCTTCCAACTCATAGAATATCTGCATCTTCTCCGGCACAGCAGGAAATGATTTGTGCCGCAGTTTACAAGCTGTCTGCCATATAGCCCTGCGCCACCTCAACTGTATCCCTTCATGTGTGCTCCAAGCCCCAGGGCATGAATGCAGCCATGTCCTGATACCCTGCGCCCGGCATTCAGTCACCAAAGCATCAAAGGAGCCTTCACCGAATGAAGCTACATGCCATTGGTCGTGCTGCGGGGTCAAGGCTCTGTCCCCCACTCTTTCACGAAATGGAACCAGAATATACAGCCATTGACAGTGATCAAGCAGAGCACGAGCTATGTCCAGATATTGCGTAAAATGCTCCAGTGTATTGGAACAATATATTATGTCGAAGTCGCCCTCGATATCCTCGAACCCCCATTGATGAAATGCGGCAATATGTCCATAGTCTTGTCGAGCCTGCTTGATCGCTCTGGGCGAAATATCGCATCCGTGCAATTGCAAATGTTTATAATGATGGGCAATCTCCGGCAGACCGTCACCCATCGCGCAGCCGACATCGATCAACGTGTGAGCCGACTTCGGCAGACGCACTGTCTCCAGAAAGTATCGAGCAAAAAGCCTGGTTTGCAGACGCCCGTTTCTTCTCTCCCATTCACCTTGAAAATATGCGTCCCAGTTTTCTTTCGAGTTTTTATTGTTCGGGCAAAGGCGCATACTCTGTCCTCCGAGACGGTTCGCATGAGTCATCGGCATCAATTGGCATTGCGCTGCTCCATGTCAGGCCGACCCGGACAACACCGGGCCAGTTTCCATGGAATGGACCTCTGACGGAATCCGGATGGCTGCTGTCGGCGGCCATGAAGCTGAGCGCATCGGGCACGACCACGCTCGGTATGTCCGGGTCGTAAAACACCAATTGGAGCAGCACTCGCACGCTCCCATCAGCGAAAAGGCGGGCGGGAAGCTCCACATGTTTGCGATATGTTCCGGGCTCCAGATGGTTTTGCTGCCAGTCGGCGCTGCAAAAAAGACAAAGCCCCTCACCATTGAAGAGATTGACGGCTGCAACCAGATTGTCAACAGCCCTGAGCACCCGAAATTCGATCTCTACCTCAAATGGGGCATTGATGTCTATGACCGAAGCGATTTGCCCGTGCTGGATAACACTGGCTGCCGTCAGTCTCACTCTATCGTCCCCTGGCGAATTTTCTGGATATTCCCAGCATCTGCTCGCCACATTCCCCCCGCCGTCAGAGAGGTACGCTTTGACAACATCGGACGAAAACCCTATCTGCTTGACGCAGCCCTGCTCCAGCCAGACACCGTGCATGCAAAGTTGGGACACAGCCGCCATGTTATGACTGACAAATAGCACCGTGCGCCCGGACCTTGCGACCTCACCCATCTTGCCCAGGCATTTTTTCTGAAACTGGGCGTCACCAACAGCCAGCACTTCGTCCACGATGAGTATTTCAGGTTCAAGATGCGCGGCAACTGCAAAAGCCAAGCGGATATACATTCCGCTGGAATAACGCTTTACGGGGGTGTCGAGAAACCCGGAGATTTCAGCAAATGAGACGATCTCGTCAAACTTGCTCTTTATCTCGGGGCGAGTCATGCCCAGAACAGCGCCGTTGAGGAATATGTTTTCGCGACCTGTAAGCTCGGGATGAAAACCTGTACCCACCTCCAGCAGGCTCGATACGCGCCCGCGCATGGATATATGTCCTTGAGTCGGCGGAGTGATGCGCGTAAGTATCTTGAGCAAGGTGCTCTTGCCTGCTCCATTGCGCCCGATTATGCCCACAACCTCTCCTTCGCCAACGTTGAAGCATACATCCTTGAGTGCCCAAAAGTCGGTGTCCGACCTGCGCGCCTTCCGTAACGATAAAGAGAGCCGCCCGGCAATCTGCTCTCGCAGGGTAGGCGCACTTCCTTTTCTGAATTTTTTTCCGAGCCTGTCGATTTCGACAATCGGCCTATCCATAATTGCCTCTACAAGATGTCCGCGAAGTTTTTTTCTGCGGATGTAAAGTAACATACCCCTGCGCACAGCAACACGGCGCTTGCAAGCAGTGATATCGCCAGCATGTGCGCATCTATTGGCGCTTTGCCGGTTATCCCTGCGCGAGCCGATGTTATGACACCGGACATTGGGTTGATCCAGAGCATCAGCTCTTTTGCCCATGCATGGCTTTTCAGCATACTCACCGGATATACTACAGGGGTCAGATACATCATGATTTGCACGAAGAACGGCACAGCATGACGGGTGTCACGGTATCTGACGTTAAGTGCCGCAAGAAAAAGCCCCATTCCCAACGCTGTCATAACTGTACATACAAGCAGAATAGGGAGAATGAGTATTCCCGCAAGGTGAGGCCGGAACCCATAGTAGATCATCATACCGACCAGAATCATGGATGCTATTACGAAATCCGCCAACCCCGTGACCGCACATGATGCAGGGATTATGAGCCTGGGAAAGTATGTCTTCTGTATCAACGGCGCATTTGATACCATCGAGCCTGATGTGCCGGACACTGTGGATGAAAAATATTGCCAGAACAACAGGCCGGAATACAGGAAGATCGGGTATGGCGTGCCGTCACCGCTGGTTATGCCCGCCACCCGGTTGAACACAAATGTGAACACCACCATCGTGACAAACGGCTGTATCAGTGCCCATGCGGTTCCCAGCAGAGTCTGTTTGTACCTCACCGTGATATCACGCCATGCAAGGACCCAAAACAGGTCTTTATAGCGCCACAGTTCAGACCAGTCGACAAATGCTAACCGCCTAGGCGGGCTGATTTTGTATTCGATATCGTTCATCACGAGACGGCACACCTCACCAATACTTCTTTTACTGCCGACAACTCGTCGGCAATATCGAAATGATGATTTCCTATGAACAAGCCGTCTGCATCAACCCTGCCTGCGTTAGGCAGGTCGCCATGCGTTTTGTAGTCGAAGAATCGGATTACCGGGTTTTTCGTGAAGTTGCCCGCAACGATGGGCCGACATTCAACATCCAAAGATGCTAATTTTTTTATCACACTCTCGCGCTGACCGGCCAACGGCCCATCGAGAATCAGCGAGAAGCCGAACCATGAACTCTCTCCGATAGTTTTCTGCACCCTCACGCAGTCCAAGTTGCCGAAAAGGTCGACAAAGTGCCGTGCGTTGCGTCTGCGAACTGCAAGAAAGCCGTCGAGTTTGCTCAACTGGTGTATCCCGACTGCAGCGGATATCTCCAGCGGCCTGACGTTATAACCCGGCAATATGAAACGGAACGAATCATGAAAATCGCAGCCGCTTTTTGTGCATATTTGATTGTCGGACGGCAGGTCCCGTGTCCAGCCGTGCGCGCGGAGCGAAGTGACAAGCTGACATATCTCCTCATCATCCGTGACCACCATACCTCCTTCCATCGTGCAGATGTGGTGGGAGAAGAATGTGCTGAACGTCCCACAGACGCCGAATGTGCCCGTATATCGCCCGTCCAGCTTGGCGCCCATCGATTCGCAGTTGTCTTCAATAAGTATCAAGCCGTGCTTATCACACAGCTCCTGCAGACGAGGAAAATTGTTGGGCGCACCTAAGAGATTGGGTGCAAATACTGCTCTGGTTCGGTCTGATATTGCCTCCTGCACGGCATTCAGGTCGAGATTCAGAGAATCGAGATCGACATCGACAAAATGCAGCTTCAGACCATATTGATGCAGCGGAGCATATGTAGTGCTCCATGAAACGGCTGGAACAATTACCTCATCACCCGGCAACAGCGGATTCTGGGAACGATATCGCATGGCTGCAATTGCAAGCAGGTTAGCTGAAGATCCTGAATTGACCATTACGGCATGGCGTGTGCCGAAATAGCCGGCAAACTGCTGCTCGAACTGCTTTACTTTGGAACCCATGGTAAACCTGCCCGACTGGATGACATCTTCGATGGCTCTTTTTTCACTTTCATCCCATGTCGAACTCGCCAAAGGATATCTCATCGCTCCGATCCTCCAATCTTGTCAAGATAGTATTGATAAGTTTTTAGGATTCCATCGTACAGGGTAGTGCTGGGTTTCCAACCGCGAAGACGAGCGCGGCTTGAATCCAGCAGCTTGGTCGACATTCCGACCGGCCTGGAAATATCGAATGTAAATTCGCCATCGAAGCCTATTACCTCGGCTGCGATTTTATAGTAATCAAGCACACTGAAATCTTCACCATATCCGATATTCATATAGGCTGGCGTTTCATCCAGTTGTCCGATGCATCGGCATATGTAATCTGCAAGGTCCTCGACATACAGAAATTCACGCCTTGCGCTGCCGTCACCCCATATCTCCACGGATGACTTGCCATCTGTTTTTGCTCTGTGTAGTTTGTCGATAACGGCTGCTATCAAGTGACTGGATGCCGGATCGAATTTGTCACCGGGACCATAGAGGTTACACGGAATCAGAGTCTTGTAGCAAACTCCATATTGAGAGGCGCAATATTCACACAACTTGGCTCCGGCTATTTTGGCAAGCGCGTATCCTTCGTTTGTCGGTTCAAGTGGTGCTGCAAGTAAATACTCTTCTTTGAGAGGTGTTTTGTAGTCTCTCGGATACATGCATGAGCTTCCGATGTATATGAGATTACGCACACCTGCATGCAGTGCAGAACAAATCACGTTTAGATTGATGCTGAGATTTTCTGCCAGAAAATGAACGGGGTCTGCAATGTTGGCCTGAATCCCGCCAACTTTTGCCGCACAGAGAATAATACAATCAGGCTTTTCCAATGACAGAAAATCTGTAACCGCGCATGAGTCGGTCAGATTAATCTCGCTCCTTGTGTGCAGCATTAGGTTGTGATATCCATGCGAGATGAGCATGCGCCGCAGTGACGACCCCAAAAGACCGGTATGTCCTGCAATATAAATTTTCGCGTGTTTATTCGCAGCTACCATCTTTTACTGTCGACCTTCCCTTCTTCCATAGCAAGATCGGCATCCACCATTATCCGCACCAGGTCGACAAATCTCACTGAAGGCTGCCAACCGAGCTGTTCCCTGGCCTTGGTGTAGTCGCCTCTCAAATAGTCGACTTCCGAAGGCCGAAAATAATGTGGATCGACCCTTATCAGTACTTTGTCGCTTTTTGTGTCAATACCGACCTCATCTTCTCCGGTGCCTTTCCATTGCAGATCGAAATCCAGACACTTGCACGCCTCGTCCACAAACTCCCGAATGGAATGACTTTCATTAGTCGCAACGACATAATCATCCGGCTTTGGCTGTTGAAGCATTCTCCACATCGCTTCCACGTAGTCCTTGGCATATCCCCAGTCACGCATAGCGTCGAGATTTCCCAGGTACAGGCAGTCGTCGAGCCCAAGCCTGATACGTGACAATCCTCTGGAAATTTTGCGCGTTACGAACGTCTCACCTCGACGCGGCGATTCATGGTTAAAGAGTATCCCGTTGCATGCGAACAGCCCATAGCTTTCCCGGTAGTTCCTCGTTATGGAGAAGGCAAAAACCTTTGCGCAGGCATACGGGCTTCTCGGGTAAAATGGAGTGGTTTCTTTTTGAGGCACCTCAGCAACATTGCCGAACATCTCGCTGCTGGAAGCCTGATAGAACTTCGTGCGTATGCTGCTTTCACGAATAGCATCCAGAATCCTCAGTGTTCCGATCCCTGTGACATCCGCGGTGAACTCGGGCATATCAAAGCTGACTTTGACATGGCTCTGCGCTCCCAGATGATATATCTCAGAAGGATTGATTTTTTCCAACAGCCTGCTGATGCTGCTGGAATCCGTCAGATCACTATAGTGCAACAGCAATTGCGAGTCACTGATGTGAGGATCTTTATATAAATGCTCAATTCGTCCAGTATTGAACGTGGAACCTCTTCGTATCAGGCCGTGGACTTCATAGCCCTTTTCCAACAGCAGTTCGGCCAGATAAGAGCCATCCTGACCGGTGATGCCGGTTATAAGTGCACGTTTAGCGCATGGATTCTTGGAATTGCCCTGTGCCGATGCAGAATGCTCTGCGCAAATCATAAGGTCCCCACCCGTCGTCAATATTTATGAGTGCATTGCTTAATGGATAGCGATACTTCATACAAAAATCCTTGCAAGTCTTTGTACCCCTCATGCAGTCATAACACACATATATTTCGCTGATAATTGAACGCCGGATTGCTATACTATACAACACGGTCAATATTAATACACATCGGTCACTCACATAACCTCAACATGCTTGAGCAACGGCAATATTACGAACGATTGCTTGCAGTGATATTTGTTATATGTGACAATAACTGCTGTAGAGCTTTATTTTAGTAGAGGATGCAATATTGAAGAACATTTCAGCCTTGATTACGTGCATACTTTGCGCATGTTGTCTGACTCCGACAGCACATGCGGACTCATTCGGGCAGAGCGTCTGCGATGCCACCAAGCCTGCGCTGATCGGTGCACTAGCCATTACGTGTTTCTCAAAAGATAATGGCCCCCGAAACGCCGTGCGTGCGGGTGAAGGCATGCTTATCGCCTATGGTGCGGCGCATGCGATTCAGCAAACCTGCATCATTAACAGCAGTTCCGACTACGCGCACTCATTTCCAAGCAAGAGGACTGCAGTCGCGTTTGCTCTGGCGACATCCCTTTCTGACACATATCCCAAGCAAAAATGGATGGCCTATACAGGCGCTTCACTCATAGGATGGAGCACTGTTGCCGTCAACGGCCATACATGGAGCGACGTGCTCGCCGGGGCAGCGTTGGGTATGGCAGTTGGAAAGTGGACAGTCGCTACACCCGAAGGAATACTCATCGGACGTGTCATTAAATTCTGATTTTCGCAGGATTTCCATAGGCGGTAATATTGTCGGGCATATCTGAGACTACAGTGCTGCCTGCTCCTATTGAGCACCAGTCGCCTATATGCATGCATGGCCGCACGCAGCTTCCAATGCCGACCAGACTGCCGGTTCCGACACCGACTCCACCGCCCAACCGGCTGCCTGGAGCCACATGCACGAGATCACCGATATCGCAGTCATGATCGACGGAACATGCTGTGTTCAATATACGCGCCGGTCCAATCCGGGTCTGGCGTTGACGACAACATTTGCCATAACTACGACAGCTTCATCAATGACGGCACTGCTGGAAATTAGTGCGCTTGGATGGATGAGTGCAGGCAGGCGCCAATGCTTGTTTCGCGCCAGGATAAGAAGCCGGGCACGCGCAGAATTGTCGCCAACCGCAAGTGCAACGCTTGCTCCGCTGCCGATTTTCTCCGCTCCGCCAAGGACATGCCATTCAAGCACTTTCGAGCCTGTCAGGCCAATTTCATCATCCACAAACCCAAGGACGTGATACCCCGCTGCCTCAGCGACCTCCGCAACAACTGCGCCATGCCCACCGGAGCCATAGATTATCAAATCGCTCAATCAATTACCCCCAGACATAATTGCTCAGGAATCATCTTTTGATGCACCCGAGTTGAGCGCGGCATTGGCACTGCTTCCATTTTTAGAGCGGCCGTAATAGTCTCCATAATAATAATAGTAGCCATGACCTCTGCGGCGCATCTCGATTCGATTGATAATCAGTCCTATAAGCGGCGCCTTGACCTGGGCAAGCATTCTCATGGTCATGTATAGATGGGGTCTTAATGTATGGTTCATCGAGACCACCAGCAGCATGCCGTCTGCTATTGTGGAGATGACTTGAATATCGCTCAGCCCTACACACGGTGGACAGTCAATTACGATTGTGTCATACATCTCCGCCAGTTTTTTGAAGAGCGCTCTGCTCTGTTGAGAGTTCAAAATCTCAGTCGGATGCGGGGGAAGAGGGCCTGAGGTCAGGCAGGATAGGTTTTCAACACTCGTTTTTATAATCGCCTGCTCCAACGTGCTGACGCCTGTGAGCACGGCCGTAAACCCGAGCGTTGTCGGCACTTCAAATAGGTCATGCAGCGACGGACGGCGAAAATCGCCCTCGACAAGCAAAACGCGCTTTCCTTCCATCGCTATTGCCACTGCGAGGTTGATTGCGGTTGTTGTTTTCCCATCCCCGGCACCGGGACTCGTGACGGCAAGTATTTTGTTCTTTCGGTCGATGTTGGAAAAAGAAAGGTTATTCCTTAGAATACGGAAACTCTCCAGCATTGCTGCGCTGTGGTCGCGATCACTGAGCATTCTTTGCGCCGGGTCGGAAACATTCGGTATGCGGGAGAGTATCGGCAGATCGCTTATTTCTTCGACGAGTGTCTGTTCATGAACACGGCTGTCCAGCCAGTCGGCAATAATCGCAACCAGCACGCTCAGCAGTATTCCCAACAGAAAGTACCTTATCGCATTCTTGCGCAGGTCAGGATAAGCCGGTGCTCCAGGTATTCGAGCCCTGGACACAAGCATACCGTTTGGCAATGTCGACTGCTCGCTCAAAAGCAGTGTATGGAACTTGGTGGACAGCATTTCATAGGTGCGCTGCAGAAGTGTTACTCGCTGAACAAGCTCATTATATTCCCGTTCACGGTCCGGCAAATTTTGAGCCATCTGCAGCTTTTTGTTGAGAATAGAGCCCAATGCATTCGCCCGTGCGCTGTTCGCGGCGACGGACGCGACATTGGACGCATATTGCGGCTCAAGAGCATCTCTGACGGGGTTGCGCCCCTGCACTTTAGACGCAGTAACACTTTCAGTCATCTGCTTGAGCTTTTCGCGCTCCTGCCTGATCCGGTTGTCGATGCTCTTGATCTCTCTGGAAGTCGGAGTAAACTCCTGGAGCAGAGACGCACGCTCGCTGCTGAGCGAATCGATCTTACCCAACACTGAATCTATATGAGGATTGCGGGCAATGGTGGTGCTGCCGACAACATTTTGACTCTGCCCGGCAAGCTGTGAACCCAGTGCTTGAGCGCCTTTTCTGCCGGATGCAACATCTGCTTTTGTCGAATCCAGTTCTTGAGATATCTGAGCTATCTGTTCGGCAGTCTTTGTAAGCTGAGCCTCTGGTGCAAAGAGGCCGGTCTTTGCCTTAAACTCGGAAAGACGTGCGTTTGCCTGGTATAGTTGATTCTCGGCGATGGCCATTCT
Source organism: bacterium (assembly GCA_021371935.1). Classification (NCBI taxonomy): domain Bacteria; species bacterium. The sequence goes on along the minus strand of JAJFVF010000014.1, from coordinate 16,231 downwards.
CCGCTCGACGTATTCTCGTGCCTGGTGAGTGGCAAGGTTGTTCTGTCGAACATCACGCTCGAAATAAGTGTCAGCAATCGTGTTGGCAAGTTCCGCTGCGGCGGAAGGTATGTATGCCCTTGCCGTTATGGAAATTATATCGGTATCTTTCTTCGCCGCAACATTGCATGCCCAACCCGGAAAAGCTGTGCTTTTGAACCCATACTTTTTCATGGACATATTGAGTCTGTCGAATGCTTCTTCGAGCAGGTCGGGACTCGATATTATCTCGACCTGTGTATCCACCGACCGACTTCGCGTGAGTGCCTGCAAATCGTTTATCAGCGGAATATCATTTTCGGTTGAGGATGACGAGCCTGTTGTCACGACAACCAGCTTGGCTGAAGACTCATATATAGGCTGCCTGGTACATGTGTGAAGCATGCCGAGCCCGAATACCAGGATAACCGTCAGCAGCATAGTCTTCCAGCGACGAAACAGCACTGATGTACATTGCTGTATATCCACCTGATGCGGCTCATCGAGTGCACAAGCATCGGCGTTCATCGGTTCAATCTGTCCTGCATTCCAATTTGTGATATCGCGTCTTGTCATAGCAGCCTCTCAATGTGTTAAGGAATGAACGGATTCATAAGTATGGCGACAGTGGTCAGTGAGCGCATCACAAAGTCCCAGTCGGGTTTTCTTGTCTGCGGCACGTATATGATGTCGCCGGCATTGATCGTCGGGTTCTGCGTCAAATCACCCGATTTCAGAAACTTGCTCATGTCATACATCGTTCTGGTCTGCATACCGTTTTCATTACGGATCAGAGCTATCGATCCCACTTCGCCTCGCTTGCGGTCCGACCCGCCGGCAAGCCCCAGAGCGTCCGACAGAAGCAGTTTTTCACTTCTTCTGATGGAGTAGAACCCGGGTTTGTTGACGTAGCCGAGCACTGCAACTTTTGACACATCTTCCGGCACGACGATCAGATCGCCGGGCTTGATCGTGATATTGGGTTCCTGCTTACCGTTCATGGCAAGAGGGTTCAAATCGACGGTTCGGGTCGTGTTGTCGGAACTGATCACTGTCACACGGTCGAGCGCAGAGTTTTCTAATGTTCCTCCGGCCAGTGTCAGTGCTTCCATAACGCCTGCATGGTCCTTGTTTACACGGTATATGCCGGGCGATTTCACCTTACCCGTAACATAAACAGGCATGGTCTCTCGCGATTCGATCATAACCACATCCCCACTCTCAATTGAGAGATTCGTCAAATCGAGTCCCTGCATTGCGTCTCGCATTTGCACTGTTTCACGTTTGCCGTTTGCGTACCTGACCACAGTTGCCGTGCAATCATTCGGCTCACAGCCGCTGCCCAGTCCTCCTGCAGCCGCGACACAGTGAGTAATGCGCCATCCGGGCTTCAGGTCATATAGACCGGGTTTTTGCACACTGCCCAGCACATAAACTCGCTGCATTCCTGCGGAACGCAATGTTACACTCACTTCGGGATCCTTCAAACGGCTCTTCAGCCGAGAAGCCACATTCTCGGATATCTCGACAAGCGTCATACCGCTGACATGCACCTGTCCGATGGCAGGAAGACTTATGCACCCGTCCGACGGGACCAGAAAGTCACCGGAGAATTCCGGATGTCTCGCCACCAACACACTAATAGTGTCCTCGGAACCGACGCGGTATGTGCTGCTTTCCTGTGCAAATCCCATGCAATCGAGTAACATCAGGCAAAACAATAAAGCTCCAAACCGGACAATCGAAAACATAAGCATCACCTATATCCTGATCGTAACATCATTTCACTCATTCATGTCAGCCAGTCCATAACTCTGGTCAGGTTGTTCAATTGAATGCAATCCGACGCATTCGTGCTTTTTGCATCACGTCGAATCAGCAGGACCTTTGCACCGAGACTCGCGGCCCCGGGCACATCCAGTTCAGGGCTGTCTCCAACATACAGACAATCCGCCGGATTCATACCCAGGCGCGTAAAACACATCTCAAACGGAGCCTGATGCGGCTTCCAACGGTCTCTGTCGAAATGTTCTCCCGCCACTATGATGCACTTGAAATATCGCTGGATATCCAGCAGTCGGATTTTGTTCCACTGCATCTGTTTGCTGCCGTTGGTAACCAGTCCAATCGGGATATTTCTCTGCGTCAGTTCACGCAGGAGACTGCGGGCGTCGTCATAGAGTTCAAGATTGCAAACGCACGTCGTATACGCCGGGACTATGACTTGCTCTATGCACGCGGACACATAACTATCATCCATTCCAAAGTCCTGTAGAAGTCTCTCGAAGGCCGCATGCTCGTCAAGTGAATCAACAACGTGCAGCAGATGTTTGTGTACTTTGTCGGCTCTCCAGCCAAAGCGCCGACCCAACCTTACGGCAATGCTCCAATATGCCGCATCACGATAGCTGCGTTCCGCATACAGCGTATTATCCAGATCGAAAACAACGGCTCGATACATGCGAAATCACTTGGCAAAGTTATGGTATATACTGGCGCCTGCTTGCAAACCTGTCTGGCTGTTATATGTGCCGAAGAGAGTAACATTGCCACGCTGTCCGCCGGGTCTCCAGGCAATACCATTATTGAACTGGTAGCCATCCCATTCTGTTGCAAAATTGAAGCTTTGAGACAGCGGATAAGATAGGCCTCCTATTCCTCTGGCGTTTTTTCTTTCCCCTCTGATTCCGACAGTCGCGTAGATGTTTTTGTTGTTGCGCAGAGCGAACCCTTTGGTGGCCGTGATATAGCCCCATTTTTTGACTTCGCTGTTCCTGAAGAGTCCCTGAAGACCGACGGCGACTGCGGGCCGCGACAGTGTTTCACTAAACACGGAAAGCTGTCCGTTAGCAACAGCGTTATCATTTTTGATAACCATTGCAGACATCCAAAGTCTTGGCCATCCGCCCACGCTCCCTCCGACAACCGCAGTCCCATTTTTGAAATTACTTTTGTCTTCAGTAACACCTCCTGCGGAGCCTGAAGCAACGACATATCCGGTAAGCGGGGTGTAGGCTATGGGTATGTTGATCTGAAGTGCTCCAAAACCATCGAGTTTGCCTTCTGAATCAACAGCAAACCCATCTCCAGGCAATGGCCCAAGAGTTCCAAACTGGCTGGGAACCGTGCTTGCTGCCGCAAGACCAGCCATCATTGTCCATGCACTCAGAAACAAGACAACCAGTCCTCTGTGGAACAACAACATGCCATTTATCATATGTCTCCCCCACAAATTTTTGACCAGTGCTTTGTGCACACCTGTCGGCAAGTTTTAGCGACTGTTATTCGACAAGCTGTAACATTGACTTGAACGTACAATACCCAAATTCAGGGGCATTAAATGTCTGTTTTACAAAATGTGTGTTGCTTTATGGTCGGTTGCATGGATTTATTTTGCGATTGTCTTAATATTGCGACGGGTATAAAGCCATCACGCAAACATATATCGCACAATGACCAGGCAATAATAATGCTATTGTGTATATTTGTGTGACGTGCAGACACGCATATTGCAATTCGACCTATCGGAGGATAACCCGGTGACGACTGAAACCCGGACCTTGTTCAACTATCCGATAACCAGTCCAGTGCTGCCTGATGCGAGTGTTTTGCTGGAAGACATAAGAAAAGTATTTGTTTCGGGCAGAGTGACAATGGGCAAAAATGTCGAGGCGCTCGAGCAGGAAATATGCGTGCGCCTTAAAGTCAAACACAGCCTGGCGGTGTCGTCAGCGACAAGTGGTTTGATTCTGCTTCTGCGCGCGCTTTCTCTCCCAAGTAACAGCGAAGTCATCACACCAAGTTTCACATTCGCAGCTACCGCGCATGCGCTGTTATGGAACGGACTGAAACCTGTTTTTTGCGACAGTGAACCACACAGCTTCACGATGGATGCATCCGCAGCCGAGATGCTGGTCACAAAACGCACCTCGGCGATATATCCCGTATGTATCTTCGGCGTGCCGGGTGACATGGATTCATACGAGCAGCTTGCACGTGCTCACGATCTTGTGCTGATATTCGATAGCGCGCAGGGACTTGGAAGCTCATATAAGGGCAAAGCTCTTGGCAGTTTCGGCATGGCGGAGGTCTTTAGTCTGAGCCCCACAAAAGTCGTAACAGCATTGGAGGGTGGACTGATTACCACGAACAATGATGCGCTCGCCGACCAGCTCAGACACATGCGTGATTACGGCAAGGCGCCTGACGGTGAAGACATGCGCTGGCTTGGTCTGTCGGCGCGAATGAATGAGGTAAATGCCATTGTAGCCAGGTGGTCACTTGCAAGACTGGATGGCTGGATAGCAAATCGCGCTGCCGCGCTTGAACGTTATAAACAAAATCTGCAAGCAGTCCCGGGCATTGATTTTCAGCATATACCGCCTCACTGCACCTCCACGCTCAATTACGTGGTCATTCAGATTGATCCAGACACGTGTCCGATCACACGTAACGAGCTTCACGCCAGACTCAAAAACCAATCCGTTCAGACAAAGCGTTACTTTTACCCGGCAGTTCATAATCAGTCACTCTATCGCAATACCGACTCCGACAGCAGTGTCAGGCTCGAGGTTGCAGAAAAAATATCATCTCAGGGGTTGGCGCTGCCGCTGTATTCAAACATGAACGCATCCGATGTTGATGAAATATGCAATAGGGTAATAAAGTGTATTCGACAACCGGTAATACGCCAGTCGAATTGAATATTGATTGTTCTGAATCCATTTTCGGAGGAATCAAGAATGAAAAAAGGCCATGTCAGTATGTCTGGAATTGCGAGCAGACATATACGTACACTTATATTGTTGCTTGTGGACTCGATGGCGCTGCTTACATCGATAATAGCGTCGCATCTCCTGCGTTATGAAAACACTCCATGGCATGAAATTCTGAACAACCGCATATCAACGCACTATTCCAGCTTGCCCGCAGCAATCGGACTATATCTTGTCATCTTTGCCGTTTTTCACCTCTATAATTACGCTTGGCGTTATGCAAGTCTGGAAACGCTTCTACACATAGTGGGCGCGAACACTGTCGGTCTGACTTGTATGGCAGCCTTGCAAATCATTCTTGACGGGTCGACTTTCTCATCATCTGTTCTTGTGATAATGTGGGCCGCAAGCATCACGTTGATAGGTGCAAGCCGCATAGCGCTGCGTGTTGTGAGCGTTGTGCGCAGGAGCGGATGTCAATCCTTGCGCGTAACATTCAGAAAAACAGACAGGAAACGTGCCGTGATTATAGGTGCAGGCAACTGCGGAGCACGAACTCTACGAGCTATCCAGTCCGATCCTTCACTAAAATACGACGTGGTCGGCTTTCTGGATGATGACCCCAAAAAACTTGGGATATATATGAGCCATGCGCGAGTTTTGGGTCCACTCAAGATGGTTAATGAACTTGCATTGAAGCGGGCCGTTGACGAAGTGATTGTTGCAATTCCCGAGGTAGGTCGCAATGGTGCCCACAGGTGCATAATGGATTGCAAGAGACTCAAGGTACCGGTAAAGGTGATTCCGCACCTCAGGGATGTGCTCAACGGTTCAAAAACAACCAGCCTGGCCGATTTTTCGGTCGAAGACCTTTTACGGCGCGCGCCCGCAGATACAATCACAGCCGATATCGACAAGACTCTTACAGGCAGCAGGGTGCTTGTAACCGGTGCAGGGGGATCTATCGGTTCGGAACTGTGCAGGCAGATAGCGGTATGCAATCCGGCTTCGCTGGTCCTCATAGGTCACGGCGAAAACTCGATTCACAACATTCACAAAGAACTCGTGGAGGAATTTCCACAGATATCGGATCGGTTTGAGTGTGTGATAGCCTCTACAGCGAACCAGTCTCGCATCGACCATGTATTCAAATATCATCGCCCGGAGGTAGTCTTTCATGCCGCGGCACACAAACATGTGCCGCTCATGGAGTCCAATGAACAGGAAGCCGTGAACAACAATATGCTGGGCACGTATAACGTCGCGGCCGCCAGTGGAGAGCATGGTGTCAAGCGTATCGTGTTGATTTCCACGGACAAGGCGGCTGATCCGTCCTGCATAATGGGCGCAACGAAATGGTTCTGCGAGGAGGTATTCCGCTGTGGAGCCTCACTATGGCCATCTACATCATACATTGCTGTCCGGTTCGGCAACGTCTTGGGCAGCAGGGGCAGCGTTGTGCCGGTCTTTCACGAGCAAATCCGGCGCGGCGGTCCGGTGCTGGTCACCCATCCCGAGATGACGCGCTTTTTCATGACCATTCGCGAGGCCGTCCGGCTGGTGCTCGAAGCCGGAGCGGTGGGCAAATCTGGACAGTTGTATGTGCTCGACATGGGCAAACCGGTGAAAATATTGGACCTGGCCAAAGACATGATTCGTCTATGCGGGCTGGAGCCGGACGTGGATATAGCCATCGACTTTACCGGCATCAGACCCGGCGAGAAGATACATGAACAGTTGATATCGTCCCAAGAGACGATCGAAAGAACGCCCTGGTCCGGACTTGTCGTCGTCAATCGTAAGGCGCATTTTGAATACAACAAGATTCTTGGTGTAATCGATGGGATTCGCCATACGGTCGATCATGACGGCGACGCCGTGGTTCGGAAAATGCTGTCCACGATGATGCCCAAGACCAGAATGGACTACCCACCTGCTCAAACACAAGCGCACAAGGGCGAGCATAAAAGGCTGAAAGTCGAAGGCTGAGTGTATGGAAATTGCATGAAAGTAACCGTCGGCATACCATTTCACAACAATGAGGATACTCTTGGCGACGCAATCCGTTCCGTCTTCGCACAGACATTTGAGGACTGGGAGCTTATCCTCGTCGACGATGGTTCGACCGATTCGTCTCTGCATATTGCAAGCGCTGTCCAAGAACCTCGCATAAGGGTCATACACAGCAAGGAAAACCGGGGACTGCCATATCGCCTGAATCAGATTTCACGGTCGGCCAGGGGTCAATATATAGCGAGAATGGACGCCGACGATATCATGCACCCAAGGCGTCTCGCTTGCCAGGCCGAGTATCTGGATGCCAATCCGGATCTGGATGTAGTGGGAGCGGGGACTTATACGATAGATATGGACAACGCTGTTATGGGCAAGCGCGGCCTGGAGCCTTTGAAAACAGACCATCCATCCGCAATCCCGGGCGTCCCCCTCATACATCCGACTGTAATGGGTCGTGCGCGCTGGTTTGTTGATAATCCCTACGATGAGGGTTTTCTGGGTGCAGAAGACTATGAGCTGTGGTGCGGCACAATCGGCAAATGCCTCATAGGCAAGCTGCAATGCCCATTGCATTTCTACCGAGAAAACAATAAAAGCCCGAAAAACTATCTCAGGCATTATCTCAAAGCGTCCAATTACCAAAGGCGGGCTATTAGAAAATACGGTCTATCTCATATGGGATTCTCGCGTTCATTATCGCTGATGATTCAGTCATATCTGAAGGACGATATATACCGAATTGCAACTATACTGGGCGCTCAACGTTTGCTCTTCAGACGGCGCAACCTGCCTCTTAGTCAAGCCGAGCAGGAACTGGCCAGTCGTGACCTGTGTATTGCCCTGAATGCCGGTGTCCCGGGGTTTGCAGCAACAACAATCGGGTAATGGTTTGCATCGGAGGAAATATGGCGGTGATATATTACATGCACCCAAACCCAAGTCGGCAGCTGCAGGACTCGCTCGCACGGCGAGGTGTATATCTGAAGTGCGTCGATCGAAACAATATCCAATGTGCGGAGAAGATCATCTTTTTCGACCTGGATCGCACACTGCTGCGTCAGTGCCTTGACGCTGGTATGAATCCCGACCGATTGGTGCTTTTTTTATATGAGCCGGATGCCGTGTTTCCATATCAGTATGATGAGCGAGTATGGCGCCACTTCGGACAAATATTTACCTGGCGCGACGATCTGGTGGACAATGTCCGCTTCTTCAAATACAAGTGGCCGCTGCGCCGCAGGATCAAGTCTCCTCTGCCGGACTTCCATGAGCGCAAACTCGTTGCGATGATAAACGCCAACAAATACAGCTTTGTCCACGGTGAGGGCTATTCCTACAGGCGCAAGGCAATAAGGTTTTTCGATACATGCGGCGAGTTCGACCTCTACGGGCTTGGTTGGAACGACTCTGCCTGCTTGATGAACCGGGGAAATTTCGTCACTGCCGTCCGGTCGAGGAAACTCATTACGTTCATCAAAAATCTGCTCGAGCTGCGCTCATACAAGTCATATCTCGGACCGGTCGCCGATAAGGATGAGACACTTTCGCACTACAGGTTCTGTCTGTGCTTTGAAAACCAGTTGAACCGCCTGGGTTATATAACCGAAAAAATATTTGACTGCTTCGTCAGCGGCGCCATACCCGTCTATATGGGCGCAACCAATGTCGATGAATATATCCCGCGTGATTGCTTCATAGCGATGAATGAGATGAAGAGTTTTGAGTATCTACTCGAATATATGCAATCCATGAGATATGAGCAGTTCCGGGCTTTTCAGCAGGCCGGCCAGGAGTTTATTATGAGCGGCGCGTTCCATCAATGGACGCACGAAGGTGTTTATGAAGACGTGGCCGACAAACTGATGTGCGGACGGTGTGCACAAATCAAATCCGGCGCTTGAGGGTATCGAATGCCGATTTTTCTCATGAACACGAACCAGCTGTGCATCGAACTGCGCAATTCGCTGGCCAGACACGGCACTGATCTGCGCCTGGTAGATAATGGTGATCTCAAAACCGCCGACAAGGTCATCTTTTTCAACCTGGACAACAAACTGTTGAGGCACTGTCTGGATGCAGGCCTTACGCCTGAGCGTCTGGCGCTGCTGCTCTACGAGCCGGATGTCATCCAGCCCGACCAGTATGATTCGCGTGTATGGAAATGTTTCGGCCAAATTTTCACATGGCGGGACGACCTTGTCGATAACAGCCGTTTTTTCAAGCTAAGGTGGCCACAGATGACCAGGCCAGTCCGCACGCTGCCGGGGTTTGAGGACCGAAAGCTCCTTGCCATGATAAACACAAATAAGTACGGCTATATCGACGGAGAGGGCTACTCATATCGGCGCAAAGCGATACGGTTTTTTGACGGGTGCGGTCGGTTCGATCTTTACGGGCACGGCTGGAACAATCTCGCCTGGCCTATCATACATGCAACCGCGGCAGCGGTTCGATCAGTCAAACTGCCCCGGCCATTGCCGGCGAAGTGTATGCTGCCGGGCAATATCGCCGCGGCTTACATAAAAGATATCGCACAGGGTCTGTCTCCATTTGTCTCCTATGCAGGCACTGTGAGTGATAAGGATGAGACACTGGCAAAATACAGGTTCTGCCTGTGCATCGAGAATCAGTTGAACTATCCCGGCTATGTCACCGAAAAGCTCTTCGACTGTTTTTTCAGCGGTACGGTGCCTGTTTATCTGGGTGCGGCGAACGTCGAGGAGTATGTACCGCGTGACTGCTTTATATCGATGAGCAACACAAAGGACTTTTCGACTCTGCTGGATATATTGCAATCCATGGGACCGGCTGAATTTGGTAAATATCAACAGGCGGGTCGTAATTTTGTGACTGCGGATGCTTTCCATGAATGGACGCATGAGGGCGTTTACGAATCCGTGGCCGACAGACTTATGAGCATGTGATTTGGATCATTCGGATTGTTTTGGGGAGTGCATAATGCGCACATATCTGATGAGCTCGAGCACACTATGCTGGCGATTGCGTGATTCATTGGCCGATTACGGCGTGGAGTTGCACACGGTCGATGACCACGATATACGAACCGCAGACAAAATTCTTTTTTTTGATCTGGATCACAAACTGCTGCAGCGTTGCCTTGACTCGGGTATTGATTCCGACCGATTGGTTCTGCTGCTTTTTGAGCCGGAGGCAGTTCGTCCGGACCAGTACGATCCACACATCTGGCAGCATTTCGGAAAGGTCATCACATGGCGTGACGATCTGGTCGACAATATACGTTTTTTCAAGCTCAGGTGGCCGCAGGGACAGAGCCTGAGAGACAATTCACCGAATTATGATGACCGAAAACTCGCCACAATGATAAACGCCAACAAATTCAGCTATATTGAGTCGGAAGGCTATTCATATCGGCGCAAAGCGATAAAATCTTTCGATGCCTGTAGTGAATTCGACCTCTACGGAGTTGGTTGGAACAACCCTGCGCTCCAGGCAAGAAATGCAACTGCTGCGTTTGTCCGGTCGGTCCGCCGTTCGGAATATTCAGTCCCAAACCGGATAATGCGCAAAACGGCTTGCAAATATGCCAGAGACGTAGTGAGCTCATGGCTGCCGTTTAGATCATTTGCCGGTTCGCCGACCGACAAGCACGAAACATTGGCGCGATATAAGTTCTGCCTCTGCTATGAAAACCAGCTTAACAGACCCGGCTACATCACCGAGAAGATATTCGACTGCTTCTTTTGTGGCACAGTGCCCATCTACCTGGGCGCAACCAATATCGACGAATATATTCCGCGCAGCAGCTATGTACAAATGAGCGAAATGCCGGACTTTCCGGCACTGCTGGAGTGCATGCGCTCGATAGGACCGCGTCAGTTCCGTTCGATCCAGGAGGCTGGCCGTCAATTCATCACCAGCGGAGCGTTTCAAGCATGGACTCCAAAGCGCGTATATGACGAGATCGCGAGCGGACTTATGGCCAAAGCGCATGCGGTTCGGAGGGTCACATGAGACTAAAACGCACAGTCGATCTGACAGTTTCCATTACTCTCTTGATACTGTTCTCACTCGTGATGCTTATTACGGCAGTGATCATACTCTGCTTTATGGGTCGACCCATCATGTTTTGCCAGCAGCGTACCGGGCTGCGCAGCAGATTGTTCGTAATATATAAATTTCGCACGATGATAAATGCCGACGATATGCATATCTCTGATGCGCAGCGCCTGACTCGTCTAGGCAAACTTCTGCGCTCCACAAGCCTTGATGAACTGCCGCAGCTGCTTAACGTGTTCAAAGGTGACATGAGCCTGGTCGGCCCGCGCCCGCTGCTGCCGGAATATCTGGACCGGTACACACCTCGGCAGGCTAGGCGACACAACGTGCCGCCGGGAATGACCGGCTGGGCGCAGGTAAACGGACGCAACAAGCTGTCATGGCAGCAACGGTTCGATCTCGACATCTGGTATGTCGATCATCAGTCGCTGTGGCTGGACATGCGCATTCTGCTGACCACAATAATCAAAGTGCTCAAACGTGACGGGATTTGCTCTGATGGTGAAGCGACCACAAGTCCGTTCGCAGGCAATTATTTGGGTAAATAACTCGAAGTCCTGAACAGAGGTTTTTGAAAACGTGCCAGTTGTAAGCGTCGTGATGCCTGTATACAACACACAGAAGTATCTTGAAGAAGCGCTCGACAGCATTCTTGCCCAGTCATTCGACGACTTCGAGCTGATCGCTGTCGATGACGGATCAACGGATGGCAGCACCGCAATACTTGATCGCTACAGTCAGAAGGACTCTCGCATGCATGTTCTGCATCAAGACAACAGCGGCATTTCCGCAGCACGCAACAACGGCATGCGGCATGCTCGAGGCAATTACATAGCTGTTATGGACAGTGACGATATCTGCCTGCCGGATCGGCTTTCAAGGCAGGTCGCGCTTATGGAAAAGCATCCTGAGGTTGGGTTGTGCGGCACGAGATGTTCATTTTTTGGCAGTGATGGTGAATATGCAGGAGTCGTGCCACCGGTCGACCCGGACTGTGTGAAAAGTCTGCTGCTGCTTGTGCCGACTCTGTCCAATACGTCTGTTATGATGCGCCGCGATCTAATGATCAGTAATAATCTGTTCTATGACGAGTCTCTGGTCGCCGCAGAGGATTATGACATGTCAAGACGTTTTTCTCAGTATTGCAAGATCACGAACCTGCCGGATATTCTGATGAGAATCAGAGTCCACAATACTTCCACCACTCAGCAAATAAAAGACCAAAATGACAGATGTTTGTCTGCCGTCCACAAAAGAGTGCTATCCGAGTTGGGTATACAGGCATCAAAAGAGGAGTTGGAGATGCATCTGTCGGTAAGCACCGGCACGTATTGTATGGCAAGGTCGAGGGAGTATATTGCATGCGTCGAGAATTGGTTCTGCAAATTGACTCAGGCGAACGCAATTACGCACGTCTATGAGCCGTCCGCTCTTGCAAAGGTGCTCTTCGAGAGATGGTCACTTGCATGTCTTCTCTCTCGCGAGCCGGTATGGTGGAAAATAGCAAGAGTGCGAAAGTCCAAGATTTATATGGGGTATGGCACGTTCCTGAGATACTGCCTGTCGCTCGGCGCAAAGCGAACGTTCAGAATTTTGAAGCGTCATGCAACGGGTCGCCTAAAAAAACGATGGTCGTAATATGGCAAAAAAATCCGGCAAAATAAAACTGGTTTATATGACCACAGTGCCTATGACGCTCACGCTTGTCAGGGGGCAACCGGGTTACATGAGGTCATGCGGGATTGAGGTTCATGTGCTCTCATCGTCAGGAGAGATGTTGGAGAATATTGCGCATGAGGAACATGTGCATGCCCACAAAGTGGACATGCTTCGAGGCATCTCGCCATTGCGCGATCTAATCTCGCTGATGACTGTGTGCAGAGAGTTTCGGCGCATACGCCCGCACATAGTCCATTCCAATACAGCCAAAGGCGGCTTTCTAGGCATGCTGGCCGCTTGGATCACTGGAGTGCCCGTCCGAATATACCACGTCCATGGGCAGCGTTTCGTCACGATGTCGGGAGCCGGGAGAGTTATCGTGAAATTCACCGAAAAGATCGCATGTAGACTTGCTCACCGGGTGCTGTGTGTCAGCCGTTCGATAATGGACTTGACGATCGATGAAGGGATATGTCCGCCGCACAAGATCAAAGTCCTGCACTGCGGCAGCGTCAACGGCATCGATTCCGCAGATGTTTTCAATCCGGTTTTGTATAAAAAAACGCGCGCAGGCATTAGGGCGAAATACGATATTCCACATGAAGCGGTAGTGATAGGGTTTGTGGGACGCATAGTCCGGGATAAGGGCATTGCGGAACTAGTCGATGCTCTGGAGTTATTGCGCAGGCAATACTCAAATGTGCACCTGTTGATTGTCGGCGACTTTGAAGACGGAGACAGCGTCGATGACCGGACCCGGCGGATAATGCATTCCGACCCGAATATTCACCTTGCCGGATTTGTGCGGGACACACCTCCATTTTATGCGGCCATGGACATATTTACTCTTCCATCATATAGGGAAGGACTCGGCATGTCCGCACTGGAAGCCTCGGCCATGGAACTGCCTGTAGTAGCGACCAGAATAACAGGGTGTGTGGATGCTGTCGTGGACGGCATCACGGGGTGTCTGGTGCCTCCGAAGGACTCAGACACGCTTGCACAGGCAATTAAAGCCTACATCGACAATCCAAACTTAAGAAGAGAGCATGGCAGAGCCGGACGGCAACGAGTGTCGCGCGACTATTGTCGGGGAAAAATTTGGGACGCAACACTTCGCGAGTATGCTCGTTTACTCGACAACAAGAACTACCCATTACCACAGCCATGTAATGAGGTGATGCACGATGAGGCCACGCCATATGTATGACGCGACCATATTAAGAACGGCGGCAGGCTCCGCATGCAGTGTCTCTCAATATCAGTGTTTTCACGAATTGGGGCTGCGCGTGGTGGCGGCGGACTGCGACCCGTTGTCGGTCGGGCTGCATTTCGCGGATGCGGCGTATACGGTCCCGCGTGCCGACGATCCGACATACGTGGACTTGCTGCTCGAAATATGTGCAAATGAGCGAGTGGACATATTCATTCCGGCACTGGACGAAGAACTGGTGAATATTGCCGAGAACTCCATGCGATTTACCCGGCAAGGGACGAAGGTGATTATTTCTTCCGTCGAGACACTCGAAATTTGCACTGATAAGCTTGCCACCTACTCGTTTTTCGTGGAAAACGGAATTCCGACCGTCCCTACCCTATCATGCAAAGAGTTGGACAAATCCTCTCTCGCCGACGGTCCATACATTGTGAAACCGAGGCGGGGGCGAGGCAGCACGAATGTGTTCCTCGCAAGAAACAGAGATGAGGTGATGTTCTTTTGCTCATATATCGGTGATGCCGTCGTTCAACCGAGGATATCCGGCACTGAGTATACCATCGATGTGGTAGCCGACTATGCTCACGAACCGGTGATAATTGCCCCGCGCATACGGATTGCTACGGATTCGGGCATCTCCAGCAAGGCCATGACCTGTTGGAACGAAGAGGTTGTTGACTGGACGAAGACAATCGTGCGTAAGCTGAAATTGATAGGCGGAGCTAATATACAGTGCTTTATCTGCGATGACGGCGATCTCCTGTTCACCGAGGTGAACGCGCGGCCTGCTGGAACGGCCATCCTCTCGCAATGCGCTGGGGTGCCGTATGTCGAAGCAATCATATGCATTGCTCTTAATAAACCAATGCCGAGCCATATCTGCCCGGTTGATGAGAGGATAATGCTGCGCTATTGGCAAGAAGCATACCTTACAAAAGCAGAAGCGGCAGCGCTTGGGTGGACCGTGAGATGATCAAATCCGTTGGTTTCGATCTTGACAACACACTCTGCGACCAAACCGTGCACATTCTTTCATTTCTCAGAGACGCCGCGAAATGGCTTTCTTGCGAAACCGGGTTTTCCGATGCCCGGATATATCATGTTTTCAAGGACATTCTGATTCGCCGAACACCGGCATATAAACATCTATTTGATGATGCTTTGGACGCACTAAATATTCCCAAAGGCCGATACGTCAATGAGCTGATCGACAAATATCACTGTCATCGCGGCGGCATAGAGTTGTATCCCGGCACACGGCAGATACTGGAATGTCTTTACAAGACAAAGCAACTGTTTCTGATCACTGACGGACACAGCGGCATGCAACGAATGAAAGTCGAACAATTGGCAATCTCGCAATATTTCGCGGTGCAAATTTTCACTGGTGGCTTTGACAAGAGTTGGACCAAGCCCAGTGTGCTGGCATATGAAAGCGCTGCATCAAAGATCGGTGTGAAGACTGCTGATTGTATTTTTGTGGGAGACAATCCTTGCAGAGATTTTGACGGCGCACACAGAATCGGTATGAAGACGATCAGGGTGCTCACCGGCCCATATGCCAAACTGAGTTCGATTGAGCTGAACCTGGCTGATTATACGATAGAAACGCTCTCTGAGCTGAATAATACGTTGCAGCTTATCACTCGATAAGAGAGGAAGCATGTATGAACGCACTGGTTATTGCACCTCACCCGGATGATGAAGTCCTTGGAGCAGGCGGCACGATTGCAAAGCTAGCCGATACGGGAAACGAGATCGACGTGGTGGTAGTTACGAAAGCCTGTCCGCCTGATTTTGATGAAAATGATCTCATCAGAGGTCGTAACGAGGCTCTAAAAGCACACAATATACTCCAAGTAAGAAATACATATTTCCTGGACTTTCCGGCGGCATCGCTCGACATGACGCCGCATCGTGAAATAAACTCAGCCCTGTCGGAGATCATAAATAAACTGGAACCGGATTTGGTCTTTGTGCCGTTTCCAGGGGATATACATATGGACCATCAGAGAGCCTTTCTGTCCGCGATTGTGTCTGTAAGACCAAGAGGAAAGTATTCTCCCAGGTCGGTGTACGCTTATGAAACACTCTCTGAAACAAATTGGGGAGCCCCTTATCTGATGCCCGGATTCATACCAAATGTCTTCTTTGACATATCAAGTCATATGGAGAAAAAAATCGAGGCAGCCCAAGCATTTGTATCACAGATTAAGCCTTTTCCAGATGAACGCTCTATCAAAGGCATCCGTGCACTGGCTGCGCTCCGTGGCAGCACGGTAAATCGCACTGCAGCAGAGGCGTTTGTATTGATCCGCCAATTGCATTGACGTATCCGAGCAATCATCAAAAAAACATTTGGGTCACATTACAACTAAGATGTGGCTTTGCAGTGTAAAATTGGACCTGACAGAATGGCAACGTAGGGATGCCCTTGTGGCTTCTACAACGACCACCTCAAAAACTGTACATGCACTCCGCATATGATCCAAAAGTATCTTCAGCGAATCTCCGGTCCAATGCTCGACAGAATCGATATCCACGTCGAGGTTCCACGCCTGAAGCAGAA